>CALFXR010000118.1 GCA_937958475.1 uncultured Mesorhizobium sp.
CATCAGGCGTATTTCTCGAACCCGGTCGGGATCTCGTCCCAGTCTTCGGGAAGCTCGAACTGCCCTTCGAAGGCTCCGATCCGGGGCAGCTTCGGCTTGCGGCGTTCCACGGTCCCGGCGAACTCGACCACCGGCTTCCCCCCGCGCGTGACCTCGATACGCTCGCCGGCCTCGGCACGGCGCAGCAACTCGGCGATGCGGGCTTCCGCTTCTTCCACCGTGACGCTGATCACCTTGCCGGAGCGGGCATGCTCGTTCATCGGGCGCATCCTTCGACGACGCAACCTACCAGATTTGCCTCTATCCAACAAATTCCCCGGCCCGTGCCTGCGAGGAGCCCGATGACACGCATCTTCGAAACGCCGCTCTATCCATATGAGCGCTCGCCCGACCAGGACGCGCCCGAACCGGCGCGCCACACGGCCGTCGTCGTCGGCGCCGGGCCGGTCGGGCTCGCCTGCGCCATCGACCTCGCCCGGCAGGGCATCGAGGTCGTCGTGCTCGACGAGAACGACAAGGTGTCGTTCGGCTCGCGTGCCATCTGCTTCGCCAAGCGGCCGCTGGAAATCCTCGACCGGCTCGGCTGCGGCGAGCCGATGGTCGACAAGGGCGTGGTGTGGAACCTCGGCAAGGTGTTCTTCGGCGACCGCAAGGTCTACGACTTCAACCTCCTTCCCGAGGACGGCCACCGGCGCCCGGCCTTCATCAACCTGCAGCAGTATCATTTCGAGAAGTACCTGGTGGACCGGGTGCGCGAACTCGAGGCCGAGGGCGCGCCGATCGAACTGCGCGGCAACAGCCGGGTGACGGCGGTCGTGCCGGGCGAGAAGGACGTGACGATGACCGTCGAGACGCCCGACGGTCCCTACCGCCTCAGCGCCGACTGGCTGATCGCCTGCGACGGTGCGAACTCGCCGATCCGCGCCATGATGGGCCTCGATTTCGTCGGCCGCGTCTTCGAGGACAACTTCCTCATCGCCGACGTCATCATGGAGGCCGGCTTCCCGACCGAGCGCTGGTTCTGGTTCGACCCGCCCTTCAACCGCGGCCAGTCGGCACTCCTGCACAAGCAGCCGGACAATGTCTGGCGCATCGACCTGCAACTCGGCTGGAACATCGACAAGGAGGCCGAGAAGAAGCCGGAGAACGTCGTCCCGCGGCTGAAGGCGATGCTCGGCGAGGACGCGAAGTTCGAGCTGGAATGGGTGTCGATCTACACGTTCCAGTGCCGGCGCATGGAGAAGTTCCGCCACGGCCACGTGCTGTTCGCCGGCGACTCGGCGCACCAGGTCTCGCCGTTCGGCGCGCGCGGCGCCAATTCGGGCCTCCAGGACACCGACAACCTCGTCTGGAAGCTGAAACTCGTCATCGACGGCAAGGCGCCGGAGAGCCTGCTCGACACCTACGACCTCGAACGCATCCACGGTGCCGACGAGAACATTTTGAACTCCAGCCGCTCCACCGACTTCATCACGCCGAAGTCGGAGACGAGCCGCATCTTCCGCGACGCCGTCCTCGACCTTTCCGAGCGCTTCGCCTTCGCCCGGCCGCTGGTGAACTCCGGCCGCCTGTCGGTGCCCTGCACCTATGACGGCTCGCCGCTCAACGGTGCGGACGTGGCGTCGATGCCGCCGCGCACGCGGCCAGGCTCGCCGGCACCCGACGCGCCGGTGAAGGGCGGCTGGCTGCTCGACCGGCTCGGCGACCGCTTCGTCCTGCTCACCGTCGACGCGGACGCGCCCGACACGCTCGACTGCGGCGGCATTGCCGTGGAGCGCCTGGCGCTGTCGGCGGCCGACGACCCGAGCGGCGCGCTCGGCGAGCGTTATCTCGGTCAGGGGCGGTCGGCGGTCTACCTGATCCGCCCCGACCAGCACGTCGCGGCACGCTGGGCCGCCTTCGACGCAGCCGCCGTCGCGGCGGCCGTCGCCCGCGCCACCGGTCGCTGAGGGGGAATGCGATGACGAAGCTGAACACCAATCCGAACCTGGGTCGGCCGGACGATTTCTATGCCGAACTTCTGGCGCTGCACGAAGGACGCAGCAAGGCCGAGAGCGACGCGATCAACGCCCGGCTCATCCTCCTGCTCGCCAACCATATCGGCGACCGCAAGGTGCTGACCGAGGCGCTCGAGGCCGCGGCCGGAGCCGGCTGAGCCGGCCGAACGACATACCGGAACCGGTCGAAACGGCCGGACGACAAAGAAGAGATGCCGGAGGGAGATGCGGCGGGGACATGGTGTCCCCGTCCGATGGGACCAATTTGGAGTCTGTTCCGATGAAGATAGAAAAGATCCACCACGTCGCCTATCGCTGCAAGGACGCCAAGGAGACGGTCGAGTGGTACGTGAAGAACCTCAACATGGGCTTCGTCCTGGCGATCGCCGAGGATTTCGTGCCCTCGACGCATGAGCCGGATCCGTACATGCACGTCTTCCTCGACGCCGGAAACGGCAACGTGCTGGCCTTCTTCGAACTGCCGACCAAGCCGGAGATGGGCCGCGACCCGAACACGCCGAAATGGGTGCAGCACATCGCCTTCAAGGTGAAGGACCGCGACACGCTGCTCGCCTTCAAGGATCGGCTGGAGAAGAACGGCATCGACGTGCTCGGCGTCACCGACCACTCGATCTTCCACTCGATCTACTTCTTCGATCCCAACGGCCACCGTATCGAACTCGCCTGTCCCGATCCGGAGGAGGAAGCCCTGATCAAGCGCCTCGACACGGTGAAATGGGACATGCTCGAGGAATGGTCGAAGACCAAGCGCGCGCCCAAGCACGCCGAATGGCTGCACGCCAAGGAACTGTCCAAGGTCTGAGGGGGATCCCGGGGGCGTGGCGCTCTTCCGGCGGCACGTTGGTCCTACGGTAACCCCGTGACGTCCTCGGGCGGACCTACCCCCACCCCTGCCCCTCCCCACAAGGGGGAGGGGGTCTCCGAAGCCGCCGCAGTTGCCGCTTTCAAGCGAAGGGATTGAAATTCAAAGGGATTCCCCTCCCCCTTGTGGGGAGGGGCAGGGGTGGGGGTGCTTGTCGGCAAGCGCCTGCCCCGCGAGAGGGCGTGTCACCCGTCAGGCGACGCGCCGGCCGCCGGCGTCGATGACCACCTCGCCGTCCTCCTTGGTGAAGGGGCCGATGTCGGGATTGGGCAGGATGTCGAGCACGGCTTCCGACGGGCGGCAGAGCCGCGTGCCGAGCGGCGTCTCCACGATCGGGCGGTTGATCAGGATCGGGTGCGCCAGCATGAAGTCGACCAGCTCGTCGTCGCTCCATTTCGGATCGCCGAGGCCGAGTTCGGCGTAGGGCGTGCCCTTCTCGCGCAGGAGATCGCGGGGCGGAATGCCCATCGCCGCGATCAGCTCGATGAGGCGCTGCCGGGTGGGCGGCGTCTTCAGGTACTCGATCACCTCCGGCTCCTCGCCGGACCGGCGGATCATCTCCAGCGTGTTGCGCGATGTGCCGCAGGCGGGATTGTGGTAGATGGTGACGCTCATGATGCCTCGTGTTCGCTGCCGGTGGGGGTTCGCCAGGTTGCCGGCGGGTGGTCTATCGCTCGATCTGCCGGAGGATGTTGGGCAGTGCCGCCTCGACGCTGGCGCGCCCCTCGGCGATCACCTCGGCGCCGCGCTGGAACTCCAGCAGGCCGATGTCGCGCAGCCGGGGCAGCACGACGATGTGCGGCGGCTCGCCCGCAAGCCTCGTGCGGGTGATCTGGTCCTGCATGATGTTCAGCGAGTTGGCCAGCACGTCGAAATAGCCCGGCGTCTCGGGTCCCTGGCGCATCAGCTTCGGCCCCATCTCGTCGACGAACTGGCGCAGCCCATCGGGCATGCCGTCGAGCAGCCGCGCAACGGCGCTTCCTTCCGCCGCCCATTCCGGACGTCCGAGCGGCCGCGTCGCTTCCTCCGCGAATCGACGGCCGACGAGGTCGCCGTTGAGGTTCACGGCGATGATGAACTCGGCGCCAAGCGCGCGGCAGACCGAGACGGGCACCGGGTTCACCAGGCCGCCGTCGACGAGCCACTTGCCGTCATGGCGCGCCGGGCTGAAGATGCCCGGCATGGCGATCGATGCGCGCACGGCCGCGTCGATGGCGCCTTCGCGGATCCAGACCTCGCGCCCCGAGGCGAGGTCGGTGGCGACCGCGGCAAACGGGATGTCGAGCGCCTCGATCGGCGAGGAGATGCCGAGACCTTTCAGGAAATCCTGGATCCTGCCGCCGTCGATCAGGCCGCCGCCGGTGAGCTTGACGTCGAGCAGGCCGGCGATCTCGCGCCAGGTCGCGGCCTCGACCCATGCCTCGAGTTCCGCCAGGCGGCCGCAGACATGGGCGGCGCCGACCAGCGCGCCGATCGACGTGCCGCACACCACGTCCGGCCGGATGCCGGCCTCGATCAGGCCATCGATCACGCCGATATGCGACCACCCGCGCGCCGAGCCGCTGCCGAGGGCGAGGCCGATACGGGGACGGGTCATCGAGGCATCCTTCGCACGAGACGGTTGCGACGGCACAGCGTGAAGCAAAGCACGCCTCCGGTGCAAGCCCTCGCGGCGGGCACGGCTTCGCTCAGTCGAACCAGTGCCGCGTGCGGTTGGCGAAGGCGACGAGCGACAGCATGACCGGCACCTCCACGAGCACCCCGACGACGGTCGACAATGCGGCGCCGGAGTTCAGGCCGAACAGGCTGATGGCCACCGCGACCGCGAGCTCGAAGAAGTTCGACGTGCCGATCAGCGCGCAGGGCGCGGCGACGTTGAACGGCACCTTCCAGGCCTTCGCCGCGGCGTAGGTGAGGAAGAAGATGCCGTAGGACTGGATCAGCAGCGGGATCGCGATCAGCACGATCAGCATCGGCCTGGCGAGGATGACGTTGCCCTGGAAGCCGAACAGGAGCACGACCGTCGCCAGCAGGCCGACGATGGAGACCGGCTTCAGCGACCCGGTGAACTCCGCGACGGCGGCCTCGCCGCGCGTTCCGCCGCCCGCACGGCCGACGAGCCACTGGCGCACGGCGACGCCGGCGGCGAGCGGGATGACGACGTAGAGCACCGTCGACAGGATCAGCGTCTCCCACGGCACCTCGATCTTCGTCACGCCGAGCAGGAGGGCGACGATCGGCGCGAAGGCGAAGACCATGACGGCGTCGTTCACCGAGACCTGGACGAGCGTGTAGGTGGCGTCGCCGCGCGTCAGCTGGCTCCAGACGAAGACCATCGCCGTGCACGGCGCCGCGCCGAGCAGGATCAGCCCGGCGAGATATTGCTGGGCGTCGGCCGGCTCGATCCACGGCGCGAACAGGTGGTGGAAGAACAGCACGCCGAGCGCGGCCATGGTGAACGGCTTGACCAGCCAGTTGACGACCAGGGTCAGCACCAGCCCCTTCGGCCGGTCGCCGATGTGGCGCAGGCTGGCGAAGTCGACATTGACCATCATCGGGAAGACCATCGCCCAGATGAGCACGGCGACGACGAGGTTCACCGAGGCGTATTCGAGCCCGGCGAGGAAGCCGAACACGCCCGGCATCACGTTGCCGCCGGCGATGCCGGCGACGATCGCCAGCCCGATCCAGACCGACAGCCACTTCTCGAAGAAGCCGATGCCGCCGGCCGGGGGCGCATCGGTGCGCAGGGTGCGTTCGCTCATGGGTCTGCCTTTCGCTCAGCCGGCCTTGGGCAGGTTGCGGCCGATCTCGTCCAGCCGCTTCTGCAGCGCCAGCCGGTCGAGCGAGGCCATCGGCAGGCTGGTGAAGATCGAGATGCGGTTGTCGAGCATGCGGTAGGCATCGGCGAAGGCGAGATGCTTCTCGGCCTCGGTGCCTTCCGCGGCGGCCGGGTCGGGGATGCCCCAGTGCGCGGTCATCGGCTGGCCCGGCCAGACCGGGCAGGATTCTGCGGCGGCGTTGTCGCAGACGGTGAAGACGAAGTGCATCTCGGGCGCGCCGGGCGCGGCGAACTCGTCCCAGTTCTTCGAGCGGGCGAAGGCGGTGTCGTAGTTCAGGCGCTTCAGCAGTTGCAGCGCGTAGGGATGCACCTCGCCCTTCGGCTGCGAGCCGGCCGAGAAGGCGCGGAAGCGGCCGGCGCCGGCGCGGTTGAGGATGGCCTCGGCGAGGATCGACCGCGCCGAGTTGCCGGTGCACAGGAAAAGTACGTTGAAAACGTCGTCGCTCATCTCAAAATGTCTCCCGTCTCGAGTTCCCTGCAGGTTTCCGCCGGCCCGCAGTCGCAGGTCACCGCGTCGATCACCGGTCGGCAGAGCTCCGGCGCGCCGTTGCAGCAATCCTCCATCAGGTAGGACAGGAGATCGCGGAAGCCGGTCATGTCGGCGGCGTAGCGGACGATGCGGCCGTCGCGTTCGGCCCTGACCAGGCCGGCATGGTGCAGCGCCTTGAGATGCGCCGACGTCGTGTTCTGGATGGTGCCGAGGCGCGTCGCGATCTCGGTCGCCGGCACGCCCGCAACGCCCGCCCTGACCAGCAGGCGGAAGATGTCGAGGCGGGTCTCCTGGCCGAGCGCGGCGAGGGCGGAGAGCGCGGAACGCTTGTCCATCGAGGATGGTTTCCAATATATCGAGATATTTGGATATATCGGCGGAGACGCTTCTGTCAAGCGACCGCGCGCCGGCGGGGCGGCCGAAGACCGGCTGTGTCGTGGCGGCCTCGACGCCGCGCGCGGAAGCGGTCGCCGGAAGGGCTCAGTCGAGCGGGGCTTCGACGCCGAGCCCGCGCGCTCGTGCCGCGCGCAGGCAGTGGGCGGCGCAGGCGAGGTCCTGCGCGGCGATGCCGAGCGAGCGGTAGAGCGTGATCTCGCCGGCGTCGCGGCGGCCGCCGGCCTTGCCGGCAAGAACCTCGCCGATCTCGGCCAGCACGTGGTCGCGGCCGATGCGGCCGCTGTCGATTGCCGCGATCACCTCGCCGGCCTGGGCGAAGGTCGACGGGCGGTAGTCGACGAAGAGCCGCGAGCGGGCGACCGCCTCCTCGTCGACCTCGCGCTTCGAGGCGACGGATGCGCCGACGATGTTGAGATGTGTGCCCGGCGCGATCCACGCGCCCTCGAGGATCGGCGTCGGCGAGGAGGTCACCGTGCAGACGATGTCGGCGCCGTCGATGGCGGCGCGGACGTCCGGCGACACCGTCACGGAAAGGCCGGGATGGCGCTGCGCCACATGCGCGGCGAAAGCCTGCGCCTTGTCGGGGCGCCGGCCGGCGATGCGCAGCGTGCGGATCGAGGGGCGGACGAGGAGCATCGCCTCGACATGGTGCTCGGCCTGCTCGCCGGCGCCGACCATGGCCAGCGTCGAGCAGTCGTCGCGGGCGAGCGCCCTGGTCGCCACGGCGCTGGCCGCGGCCGTGCGCACGGCGGTCAAGAGGCCGGCGTTCATCATCGCCACGGCCGAGCCGTGGTCGGGCTCGAACAGCACGATGGCGCCCTGGTGCGAGGAAAAGCCGGCGTCGGGGTTGTTCGGGAACAGGCTGACCAGCTTGACGCCGAAGCAGCCCTCGACCGTGCCGTTGCCGGGCATGAAGGCGCCGGGCATGACGCCCATCATGTTCGGCTTGCCGACGTCGACGACCATGCGCAGCGGCAGGTTGGCCGCGCCGGCGGAGACGGCGACCATCGCCTTCTCCACCACCTCGATGGCGGTTTGCATCGGCAGCAGCGCGGCGACGTCGCGGTCGGAGAGGACGATCATCGCGCGCGCGTCTCTCCGCCGCCCCAGCCTTCGCCGGTGACGGCGAGGCCGAGCTGTTCCTCCAGCAGCGACACGTAGAGCGCCGGCCGGGCGACATAGGGGAAATGGCCGCCCCATTCGAAGCGGTAGGCGACCGACGGCTTCAGCCGGGCGCGCACGGCGTCGCGCATGGCCGGCGGGATCAGCGGGTCGTCGGCGGCCTCGATCGTGGCGATGCGGTCGCTGGGCATGTCGAGCGGCGGCAGCTCCGGCCCGCGCTTCAGCGCGTTGAGGCGGGCGCGCAGCTCGGGCTCGGGGATGCGTCCGCCGACCTCGGCCATCAGCAGGTCGACCAGTTCGGCCTGTTCGGGATGCGCCGCGCGCCAGGCGCCGAGGCCCTTGCCGAAGCCGGCGCGCAGCTCCTCGATCGGCCCGTTGTCGAGGTCCGACGAATAGGGCGGGCGCGTCGCGACCTCGGCGACCGAATGCAGCGTGTTCGCCGCGATCAGGCGTTCGGTCAGACCGGGATGCGTCGCGGCGAAATACTGCGCGACATAGCCGCCGAGCGAGGAGCCGAGCACGGTGACGCGTTCGAGCCCGATGTGCCGGCAGAGTGCGGCGAGGTCGCCGGCCCATTCGGCGACGCCGCCGCTCTTCGGATAGGTGACGGCGACGACGCGGGCGCGGTCCTTCAGCGCCTCGATCTGCTGCCAGAAGACGTCGCCGCGGCCGAGCGTTCCGGGGATGAGCAGCAGGGCGGGACCCTTGGCGCCGGCGGCGACGTAGCCCCATTCGCGGCCGCCGAGTTCGATGCGGGTCTCGGGATGCGCGGCGGCGAAGCGGTCGCGGTCGGCGATCAGCGCATTGGTCATGCGAACGGGTCCTCCATCTTCGGCCAGTAGTTCGGCGCGCGCTTGGTGTAGGGGATGTTGCCGTAGTCCGGCGTGATCGAGCCGGGCGTGGCGACGTGGATCACCTCCGAGGCGATCGGCGCGAAGCCGGCGTGGAAATGCTGGGACGACTTCACGCAGACGATCTTCTTCTTCGACAGGTCGATGCCCAGGCCGGTGAAGGCCTCCGGGTGGAAGGTCTGGGTGCGCAGGTCGTTGACGACGATGTCGACGCCCTCGCATTCGAGCCAGACCATCTCGCCGAGCGGCGCCGACAGCTGGCCGAAATGCTGCGACAGGCCGGAGGCCAGAGCCTTCACCGTCACCTGGAGGTCGAGCGGATCGCCCGACATCGGCCCGCACTTGCCGCCGAGGCGGAGCGCCAGCGTGGCGCCGACGCCGGCCTCGCGGCAGATGCGCACGGCGATCGGGTCCCAGTAGATGCCGGTGGCGACGTTGCGGATGCCGCGGGCGAGGACACGGTCGAGCAGGAAGGTGGCGTCGGACGGCGCGCCGCCGCCGGCATTGTCGGAGACGTCGGCGAGCACGACCGGCCCGTCGGACGCCGCAACGGCGCGGTCCAGCGCGCCGTCGATGTCGGGATAGGGACGCATGATGCCATGGCGGAGCGAGAACAGCTCTTCGGCGAGTTCTCCGGCCACGCGCTCGGCGAGGCCGGCGTCGCCGTCCGTGATCGCGAGCGCGCGGGCGCCGACGCGCGGATGGTCGCCCCAGGGGAAGCCGTGCGCCAGCGACAGCGACAGGATGCCGGGCGCGCTTTCGCGCGCGACCATGCGGTCGACGAAGCCGCGCATCGGCTCGTAGGGCGTGTGCATAGCGCAGATCATGCGGCAGTCGCGGTCGCGCATGACCGGCCGCGTGCGCCCCTCGGCGGCGTCGGCGGCGAGGCGGAAGAGGTCTTCCGCCCGCGCCGGGATGTCGACGTGGGGATATTCCTTGTAGGCGACGAGCAGCGTCGCTTCGGTCAGCATCGCCTCGGTCAGGTGGCAGTGCGGGTCGAGCAGGCCGCCGATCACGGCCTTCGGCCCGGCGATGACGCGGCAGCGGGCGATCAGGTCGCCCTCGCAGTCGTCGTAGCCGCCGGCGATCATGGCGCCGTGCAGGGAGAGAAGCACGATGTCGACCGGCATCGCCGCCTCGAGGTCGCGCAGGATCTCGTCGCGGAATTCCTCGTAGACCGGGCGCACCGTCGGGCCGGCGGGCTGGGCATGCGCCGTCAGGCTCTCGACCACCGGCCAGCCGCGTGCCTCGGCGCGGGCGCGCCAGATGTGCATCGGGCCGGTCCAGTATTCCATCGGCCGCTTCGTCGCGTCGCCGTGGGCGATGCCGGCCTCCTCGAAGGACAGGCGGCCGGTCGGCAGCGGCGAGAACGAGTTGGTCTCGGTGGAAAGGGAGGCAATGAAGGTCTTCACAGCGGGCTGTCTTCCAAATGTTCGCTCGGCGCCGACTCCATCCCGGCGAGCGCGGCCGAGAACTGCGCCAGCGCGTGGACGACGATGACGAGGAAGGCGAGCGGCACCGCGACGGTGAACCAAGCCATCGACACGCCCATCATCTCCGCCTTGCGCACGAGCGTGCGGCCGATGAAGCCGCGGTCGAAGCTGAAGTTGGGTCCGAGAAGGGAATAATAGAGGATCGGCGCGGCGAAGACCGCCACACCGGCGAGGCGGAAAGCGGCCATGATCTTGCCGCGTGTTCCGCCGACGGCGAGCAGGCCGGGAAAGAGGTTCGGGTCGGCGAAACGGTAGAACGCTCCGGTCGCCCCGAGCATGCCGGCCCACACCATCGCCCGGCGCGCCAGTTCCTCGGTCCATACCGGCGGCGCGTCGAAGATGTAGCGGGCCACCACCTGATAGCCCGCCGAAAGCACCATGACCGCGAGCGCGGCGACGGCGCCCCACATCGCGACGCGGTCGAGCGCACCGGAGATGGATTTCAGGGCCGTCGCCGCGCCGCGCATGGTCACTGGCCCTTGGCCTTCGTCCAGGCCTCGATCTGCTCCTTGGTGAGCAGGCCGCTGTCATAGGCCGGAGCGGACGCCTTGAGGAAGGCGGCGCGGGCCTCGGGGGTCAGGCGAGTGATCTTGACGCCTGCGGCCTCGAGCTTCTCGTAGACCGGCGCCTGCGTCTTCAGCCACTCGCGGTTGGCCTTGTTGGCGGCGTCGGCGGCCGCGTCGACCTTCTTGCGATCCTCCTCGGAGAGGCCGGAGTACCAGTCCTCGGAGACGATGGATATGCGCAGCGACGGCGACACCTCTGCGTCGGTGAAGAACTTCAGGAAGTCGGTGTGGCCGAACAGCAGCGGCACCACCGGCGGGTTGAGATAGCCGTCGGCGACGCCGGTCTGCAGCGCGTTGGGCACCTCGGCCCAGGCGACGATCGTGCCCGTCGAGCCCCAGGCCTTGAACAGGTCGATCTGGCTCTCGTCGAGGGCGCGCATGCGCAGGCCGGCCATGTCCTCGACCTTCTCGACCGGCTTCTTCGAGTTGAAGATGCCGGAACCCTGGCCGACCGTGTTGACGCCGAGCACGCGCACGCCCTTCGGCGTCGTCTTCTCGTTGATCGCGGCGAGCATGCCGCCTTCGTAGAGCGCCTTGTCGACCTGCTCCATGTTGTCGAAGAAGTAGGGCAGGCGCAGACCGTAGATCGTGCTGTCGATCGAGCCGGTGATGCCGAGCGGCGACATCGACACTTCGAGCAGGCCCTGGCTGACCTGATCGAACAGTTCGTCGTCACCGCCGAGCGCGCCGCGCTGGAATTCCTCGGCGGGCATGCCGGCGGCCTTCAGGCTCTCGACGAAGGCGTGCGCCCACACATAGCTGCCCGAGCCCTGGAGGTCCGGCGGGCTGTCGAGCGCCACCTTGACCTGCGCCATCGCCGGCGCCGCGAGGACCACGCCCGCCACCACGGCGGTTGCCTGAATCAGTCTTCTGAAGGTTGTTCTCATTACGATTCTCCTCTTCCACCCTTGCCGCGAGGTTACGCGATGAAGCCGAAGGCGCGCGGCAGCGCCAGGCTGATTTCCGGGAATGCGACGAGCAGTGCCAGCACTAAGATCTCCGCCGCCATGAACGGCAGGACGGCGCGGCAGAGCGCCCAGTAGTTGACGCGACCGACCGCAGCGACCACTGCGAGGCTGCCGCCGAGCGGCGGCGAGATCAGGCCGACGCAGAGATTGAAGCAGAGCACGATGCCGAGATGCACCGGATCGGCGCCCTGGGCGATGGCGACCGGCGCCAGGAGCGGCACCAGCAGCGCCAGCGCCACCGGCGGCTCGATGACGATGCCGACGACGACGAACACGACGTTGAGCAGGATCAGGTATTCCATCGGCCCGAGGCCGAGTTCGGTCACCGCCGTGGCGATGGCTTCGGGTATCCGCTCCAGCGAGCCGAGGTGACCCAGCGCGACCACGCCGGCGATGAGGATGAAGATCGAGCCGGAAAGCACGGCGGTGCGGCGCAGGCTCTCAAGCATGTCGCCGAGTGATATCCCGTCGTAGAAGGCCCCGGCTGCCATGGCGGCGAAGACGGCGACGACAGCGGCCTCGGTCGGGGTGGCCAAGCCGAAGACGATGCCGCCGAGGATGATGACGGGCAGCATCAGCGCCGGAGCCGAGCGGCGCAGGGTCGGCAGGACGCGCGGCGCCTCCTCGCGGGACATCTTGGGATGGTTGTCGCGCCAGGCGTAGAAGGCGTTGGTGACGAACAGCGCCGCCGCGAGGAGAAGGCCCGGCACGATACCGGCGATGAACAGCGCCGTCACAGAGGTGTTCATCAGGGCGCCGTAGAAGATCAGGATGATCGACGGCGGGATGATCGGCCCGATGATCGACGACGCCGCGGTGAGCGCACAGGCATATTCGTTCTTGTACCCCTGCTTGCGCATCTCGGGGACGAGCGTGTTGGAGAGCGCCGCGGCGTCGGCGATGGCCGATCCGGAGATGCCCGACAGGAAGACGCTCGCCATGATGTTGACATGGCCGAGCCCGCCGCGCAGCCGTCCGACGAAGGCCATCGACAGGTTGATCAGCGCGCGCGTGACGCCGCCCTTGTTCATGACCTCGCCGGCGAGGATGAACAGCGGCATCGCCATCAGGGCGAAGACGTCGATCTGCGAGAAGATCTGCTGCGGCAGCACCGCGAGATGGCGGCCGTGCCCGGCGGCGAGGAAGGAGAGGACTGCGCCGGCGCCGATGACATAGGCGAGCGCCAGGCCCGACAGCATCAGGGCGACGGCGACGACGGGGACGATCCAGATCATGACGGCGCTCCCAGCCGCGAGGGCGAAAGCGCGGCGGCGGTGACGCCCTGGGCGGCGATGTCGTCGGGCACGCCGCGGCCCAGAACCAGCGCGGCGGCGCAGCGGCCGAGCGCCGGCGCCGTCTGGATGCCGTATCCGCCCTGGCCGGCCAGCCAGAACAGGCCCTCGATCTCGGCGTCGAAGCCGGCGACGGGCGTCTTGTCGGCGACGAAGGAGCGCAGGCCCGCCCACTTGTTCTCGACCCGCCCGACGGAAAGGTCGAAGGCGCGTTCGATGCGGTCGATGCAGATGGCGATGTCGAGTTCCTCCGGCTGGGCGTCGCAGGGCGGCGAAGGCGTCTCGTCGGCGGGCGAGATCAGGAGGCGGCCGGCATCGGGCTTCAGGTAGAACTCCTCGTCGATGTCGACGGCCATCGGCCAGGGGCCGGGGTCGACGCCGTCGGGCGCCGCGACGATCATGGCGGTGCGCCGCTTCGGCACCAGGCCGACGCCGCGCGCCCCCGCCATGCGGCCGACCTCGTCGGCCCAGGCACCGGCGGCGTCGACGACGATGGCGGCGCGGAGATCGCCGCGGTTCGTCGCGATGCGCCAGGCGCCGCCTTCCCGCGACAGGCCGAGGAGTTCGTGGCCGGTCACGATCGTGCCGCCATGGTCGCGGAAGCGGCGCAGGAAGCCGTGATGCAGGGCGTGGACGTCGATGTCGCTGGCGCCGTCCTCGAGGAGGGCGCCGCCGACGTAGTTCTGCCGCAGCAGCGGCAGCATGGCGCGCGTCTGCCCGGCGTCGAGCAGGCGGCCGTTGCCCTGCGGAGCGACCTCGGCGGCGAGACGCGCCAGCGCTTCTTCCTGGTCGGGACGCGCCACCATCAGGACCCCGCGCGGCGACAGCAGCGGCACCGCGGCGAAGCCCTCGGGCGGGGCACGGAAGAAGGGCGCCGACGCGCGCGACAGGGCGCGGATCGTCGGCGGCCCGTAGGTCTCGGAAAACAGCGCCGCCGACCGCCCGGTGGTGTGGTAGCCGGGCTGCGCCTCGCGCTCGACAAGCACGACGCGCGCGAAAGGGGCGAGTTCAGCGGCCACCGAGGCGCCGGCAATGCCGGCTCCGACGACCGCGATATCCCACTCACCGTTCTCGACGGACGTCACGTTCCGGTGCCCCCTTGCCATGACGGCAGAAGCCTAGCAGGACTTTTCCGGGAAGGAAGCAGAATTTTCCGATCCGAAAATTTTCGACGCCGGCGATCGGGCGCGGTCATGGACGCCGCCAGCGCGGCGCGATAGGCTCGGGCAATGGACCAGAAGGCACCCCGAACGATGCCGGACCACGCCGACCGCCGCGTGCGCATGGGCGAGCGGCTGCGCCGCATCCGCCGCGACCGCAAGCTGACGCTGGCCGACGTCGCCAGCCGCTCGGGGCTGGCCATCTCCACCGTGTCGAAGGTCGAACGTGGGCTGATGGCGCTCACCTACGACCGTTTCAGCCAGCTCGCCGAAGGGCTCGAGGTCGACATCGCCGAACTGTTCTCGGAGCGCGGCGAGCCCTTCGGCCCCGGCCAGGTCGCGGTGGCGCGGGTCGGCGAGTTCCGCCTGCACGAGACCGAGAACTACGTCTACGAGATGCTGTTCCCGGAGCTCTGGCGCAAGGCGATGACGCCGATGATGGGGACGCTGCGTCCCTACGAGACGATGCATTTCGAGCGCTTCGTCAGCCACCCCGGCGAGGAGTTCCTGCTGGTTCTCGACGGGACGGTCACGGTGCGCTTCGAGGACATGGCGCCCGTCGTGCTCGGCACCGGGGAGAGCGTCTATTTCGACAGCCGCCGCGGCCATCTCTACGCCTCGGCGAACGAGGAGCCGGCGCGCATCCTGGTCGTCTGCAGCGGCGACCGCAGCCGCGACTGAGGCCGGACGCGGGTCGGGCGCGTTCAGGCGACGCTGCCGCCGCCGTCGACGAGGACCACGCTGCCGGTCATGAAGCCGTTCTGCATGAGGTGGACGATCTGGGCGGCGATCTCCTCGGGTCTTCCGACGCGCTTCGACGGCAGCCCGGCGGCGGTCCGCTCGAACAGGGCCCGGCGCTCCGCGGGCGGCAGGAAATCCCACCACGGCGTCTCGATGCGCCCCGGCGAGACGCAGTTGACCCGGACCGGCGCCATCTCGGTGGCCAGCGCCTTCGCCAGCGTGTCGATCGCGGCGTTGATGGCGCTGAGCATCGTCGCCGCGCCGCTCGGGCGGGTGCCAATCATGCCCGAGACGAGCGTCAGGCTGCCCTCCGGCAGGATGCTGGCCGCGTGGGCGACGTGGACCGCGCCCCAGAACTTGCTGTCCATCGCCGCGCGCGATTCGGCGAGCGTGCGCCGGCGCAGCGGCCCGACCGAGAGTTCGGCCGCGGAGACGACGACGTGATGGAAAGGCTGGCGCGCCGCGAAGAAGCCGCTGACGGCCTCCGCGTCGCGGATGTCGATCGCCGCGGTTTCGGCCTCGCCGATCGCGGCGGCGGCGACGCGCAGCCTGTCGGCGCTGCGCGAGACGATGGTGACCCTCGCGCCGACTGCACGGGCCGCCTGCGCGGTCGCCAGGCCGATGCCCGACGAGCCGCCGAAGACCGCGACCGCCTGTCCCGACAGCGCCGCTGTCATGAGCGGCCGTCTTTCTCGCCGCCGCTCCCCAGCGTCGAACCGGCGACGAGCTCGCTGAACTTCGCCATGGCGGTGTGATCCTGCCCGGGTCCCAGAACCTTCTGCGCGCCCGCCCAGAGGTCCTTGCACAGGCCGGCGAAGGGAGCCGGGGTCGCGGTGGCGTCGGCGACGCCGAGCGCGATGCCGAGATCCTTGACCATCAGGTCGAGGCCGAAGCCGGCGTCGAACTTGCGCGACAGCACGAACTGCTTGAACTTCTTCTGCGTCGAATTGTTCATGCCGGTCGAGACGTTGAGCACGTCGACCATCAGCGCCGGATCGAGGCCGAAGCGCTGGCCGATCAGCAGCGCCTCGATGCCGATCAGGAAGCCGCCGGCGCTGACGAGGTTGTTGAGCGCCTTCATGGCGTGGGCGCTGCCGATGGCGCCGGTGCGGATGACCGAGCTGCCCATCGCCTCGAGCAACGGCTGGGCGCGGTCGATCGCGGCGGCGTCGCCGCCCGCCATGATGGCGAGTTCGCCCGTCCTGGCGCGCGACACGCCGCCCG
Organism: uncultured Mesorhizobium sp.; assembly: GCA_937958475.1. Classification (GTDB taxonomy): domain Bacteria; phylum Pseudomonadota; class Alphaproteobacteria; order Rhizobiales; family Rhizobiaceae; genus DUSC01. The sequence continues at coordinate 16,026 of CALFXR010000118.1, forward strand.
AGACCGGCGCGTCGATCAGGGCGATGCCTTGTTCCGCCGCCTTGCCGGCGAGGATGCGGGTCGCGTCCGGCACGCCGCTCGACATCTCGACGATGAGGGAGCCGGGGGCGAGGCCGGCGAGCGCGCCGTCCGGGCCGTCCAGCACCTTGCCGACGATGGCGCTGGAGGGCAGCATGGTGACGAGGATGTCGCAGGCGGCCGCGGCCTCCCGGGGGGTCCGCGCCGCTGCGACGCCGAGCGACTCCGCCACGCGCGCGGTGCGGCCGGCGTCGGCATCGTGCACGGTGAGCGGGAAGCCAGCCGCGGCAAGGCGCGCCGCCATCGGTTCGCCCATGGCTCCCAGCCCGATGAAGCCGATGCGAATGTTGCCGTCCATGCCGAGATCCTCGCGGTCAGTTGAACATCTGGCGCGGCAGCCAGAGCGACAGTTCGGGGAAGCCGATGAGCAGCGCCAGGACGACGGCCTCGATCACGATGAAGGGCAGGATGCCGCGGTAGATCTCGGGCAGCTTCACCTTGCCTTCGGAGGCGCCGATGACGGCGAACAGATTCATGCCCACAGGCGGGGTGAGCACGGCCAGCTCGACGAGCTTCACCATGATCACGCCGAACCACACCCCGTCGTAGCCGAGCGCGGTGACCATCGGGTAGACGAAGGGGAGCGTCATCACCTGCATCGCCAGCGGATCCATGAACATGCCGAGGACGATGAAGACCGCGACCAGGATCAGCATGAACAGGATCGGCGACAGTTCGAACGATTGCAGCAGGTCGGTCGCGGCGGTGACCGTGCCGGCGACCAGGAAGAAGCGGGTGAACATCAGCCCGCCGATGATGACGATGAACAGCGCGGCGGTGACGGCGGCGGCAGAGCGCAGGCAGTCGCCGAGGTCGGCGGGCGACAGGCGCTTGCGGCTGACCGCGATCACGAGGGCGCCGATCGCGCCCAGCGCCCCGGCGCCCGACGGCGTCGTGAAGCCGAGATAGATGCCGCCGATGACGAGGCCCGCCAGCAGGAAGGTGGCCCACAGGCCGATCGCGCTGCGCCCGATCTCGCTGAAGCTGGCGCGCGGCTGCGGCGGCGGGGCGAGGCCCGGCCTGGCGCGTACCAGCGCGCCGGTGCCGACCATGTAGGCGGCGGTGGTCAGGATGCCGGGAACCACGCCGGCGATGAGCAGTTCGGCCACCGATTCGCCGGTGAGTAGCCCGTAGATGACGAAGCTGATGGAAGGCGGGATCAGCGCCGCGATCGTGCCGGCCGCCGCGATGCAGCCGGCGGAAAAGGCGCGGTCGTAGCCGAGCCGCAGCATCTCGGTCAGCGCGATCCGGGTGAACAGGGCGGCATTGACCAGCGTCGAGCCCGAGATGGCCGCGAAACCGGCCGAAGCGAGGATGGTCGCCTGGTAGAGCGCGCCGCGCGTCGAGCGAAGAAGCAGGTTCGAAAACGAGAACAGCTCCTGGGTAATACCCGACTTCGACGCGATGGCGCCCATCAGCACGAACATCGGGATGACGACGAAGCTGTAGTCCGACGCCATGGCGAAGGGCAGGTTGGTCAACGTGTTCAGCGCGAAGGCGGATCCGCCCGTCAGCCACAGGCCGGTCACCGCGACGGCGGCCATGGCGATGCCGACGGGGACGCCGATCAGCGACAGCGCCAGCATCGTCGCGATGCCGATGACGCCGATCATCAGCGGATCAGGCATCGCGGTCTTCCTTCTGGCCGATCGAAACTTCCGCCCCGCCGAGGAGCCGGAGCAATTGCCGCGCGAATTCGGCGGCCGCGAGCCATGCACCGAAGGCGGCCACGCTCTTGAAAGGCGCCACCGGGAAGGCCAGCGCCCCGAGCGCGGTTTCGCGGATCGACCACGAATTGATGGCCAGGCGCGTGGTCTGCCAGGCGACCAGCGTCATCAGGGTACCGGCCAGCGCCAGCGACAGGATGCCGGAAAGCCGCTTCATGCCCGGCCCCATGTTCTGGGTGGCGACATCGATGACGATGTTGGAGCCGCGCGCCTGCGCCTCGGCCAGCCCGAGAAAGACGATGACGGCGAGCAGCGATCCCGACAGTTCGAGCATGCCCGGGATCGGCTTCAGCAACAGGTTCGTCGACAAGACGTCGGCGGCACCCATCAGTCCGACGATGAGGAGCAGGGCCGAGGCGCCGAGGAAGCCGACATAGGAGATTTGCCTGAGGAGGCGGTCGAGCCGGGCAAGCAGGGCCATGCAATCACCAGCAGGGTTGGCCGCGCCGGCCCGTGCGGACCGGCGCGACATGAGACGGATCAGCGGTTGGCGCGGATGTAGTCGGCGAGTTCCTTCGCCTCGGCGCCCTTGCCCATTTCGTCCATCTTCTTGGCCCAGACTTCAAGCATGTCCGGAACCTTGGCCTTGAGCGCGTCCGCCTCCTCGAAGTGGACGACCTCCATGCCGGCAGCCGTGAGGCCGTCGACGGCCTTGGCCTCGTCGCCGGCGATCAGCTCGTTGCCGAACTTCTCGGCGTCGGCGGCGACTTCCTCGAACAGCTTGCGCACCTCTGCCGGCCAGCCTTCCCACTTGGTCTTCGAGACGAACAGCGTGTGGGCGCTGATCACGCCGAAGGAAAGGTCGGTGCCATACTTGGCGACCTGGTCGATCTTGAACGCCTTGACGGCCGAGTTGAACATGTAGGTGCAGTCCATCGCGCCCGACTGCATCGCCTGGACCATGTCGACCGGCGGAATGTTCACCGGGACGGCGCCGATCGATTCGAACATGACCGGCACGAACGCCCCGTAGGAGCGGATCTTCTTGTTCTGGACATCTGCCACCGTCTTGATCGGCTTCGTGCAGTAGAAGCGGTAGTCGGGGAGGTAGCGGTAGAGCAGCGGGTGCAGGTTCGCCGCCGCCAGCTCGGCCTTGATCGTGGCGTTGGTGGTGAAGATGTCCGCCGTCAGCCGGTTGAGCCTGGGCCCGTCCGTATAGGTGAAGGGCAGGGCGTTGGTCACCGCCGTGAAGGGCATGCGCGAGAACTGGTTGCCGGTGACGATCAGGCCGAAGTCGACCGCGCCCGAGCCGACGAGGTCGACCATCTCGGCCTCGCCGCCGAGCGTGTTCGCCCAGAAATGCTGGATCTTGATCTTGCCGCCGCTGCGCTTGTCGATCTCCGACGAGAAGTAGGTGTCGATCTTCGACGTGTTGACCACTTCCGGGATGTTCGAGGAGTAGCGCAGTGTCATTTCAGGGTAGTCTTGCGCAAATCCCGCGCCTGCTCCCAAAGCGCAGAATGCGACGACCGGCGCCAAAAGGCGTGAAAATTTCATCAGAGTCCTCCCACGGATCGACTGCGCCGCGGCGCAGGGTGATATGACGATTGCGGCAGCTTCGCCACAACGGCAGTTTGTCATACAACATGACGGTATGATAATTCAAGCCGAGTCGAGTTGGATTTCTGGAGGACGCCATGCACCCCACCTATGAAGTGCTCGCCCTGCGTTTCGCGCGGACGTCGCCGGACCGCCCGCGCAGCGAGAACTTCATGCCGGGCATGGATCTCCACGACGGGCCGATGCCGCTGGACTACTTCGTCTGGGTGATCCGCGGGCACGGCCGGGTCGTCGTGGTCGACACGGGCTTCGGCGAGGATGCCGCCCGGGAGCGCAAGCGCGAGATGATCCACGCGCCCGCAGCGCTGCTCGCCCGCGCCGGCGTCGACAGCACGACCGTCCGCGACGTGATCCTGACCCACCTCCACTACGACCACGCCGGGTCCCTGGACGCGTTTCCCGCCGCCACCTTCCACATGCAGGACGAGGAGATGCGCTACGCGACCGGCCGGCCGATGTGCCACGCCTGCCTGCGCGCGCCGTTCAACGTGCGCGACGTGCTCGAGGCGGTCGGCCTCGTCCATGCGGGACGGGTGCGCTTCCACGACGGCGACGTCGGACTCTTCCCCGGCATCTCGCTGCATCGCGTCGGCGGCCATACCGGAGGACTGCAGGTCGTGCGGGTGGCGACGGAGCGCGGCCCGCTCGTCCTCGCCTCGGACGCGTTCCACTTCACCGAGAACCGCAGGCGGCGCGCGCCGTTTCCGCTGGTCCACCATGTCGGCGAGATGCTCGACGGCTTCATCCGCTGCGAGGAACTGGCCGAAGGGCGGGAAGACCTCCTCGTCGCCGGCCACGACCCGGAGGTCTGCCGGCGCTGGCCCGAACTCATCCCCGGCTTTCCCGACATCGTGCGCCTGGACCTCGAACCGAAGTGAGTCGACTGTAGCGTTGACATACTGTCATACAAACTGATATCGCCTCGGGAACGACGTTGGGAGGAAACATGCAGTTCGACCGGTCAGTTTCCGCGCGGGGACACGAATTCCGCCTGCAGGGTGAATACGACCCCGCCTTCGCCCGGGTGGCGGACGCCTTCGCCGAGAACTTCGCGGTGGAGGAGGAGATCGGCGCCGCCGTCGCCGTCCATGTCGACGGCCGCAAGGTGATCGACCTGTGGGGCGGCTACCGCGATCCCGCCTATGCGGAACCGTGGCAGGAGGACACCATCCTGTGCATGATGTCGGTCGCCAAGGGCATCGCCGGCATGGCCTTCAACATCCTGATCGACCGCGGTCAGGTCGATCCCGACGCGGCGGTCGCCGCCTACTGGCCCGAATTCGCGCAGAACGGCAAGGAAGGCGTCCTCGTCCGCCACGTGCTCGACCATACCGCCGGCCTGCCGGTGGTGCTCGAGCCGCTGTGGAAGGGGGCGGTCTTCGACTGCGACGCGATCGTCGGCGCGCTCGAACGCCAGGCGCCGCTGTGGCAGCCGGGCACCGTCGCCGCCTATCATATCCACACCCAGGGCAACATTCTCGGCGAGATCGTGCGGCGGGTGACCGGCAAGCGGTTCCCGCAGTTCATCCGCGACGAGATGACCGG
>CALFXR010000119.1 GCA_937958475.1 uncultured Mesorhizobium sp.
GTCGTCAGGCCCGAAATGGCCTTGGTCGAGATCGCGGCGACCTGATCGGTGGACAGTTCCTCGATATCGTCGGTTCCGAGCGCGCCGACCTGCGTGGCGCTCATGGCGCCGATCTGGGCCTCGGTGAGGGCGCCGACCTGGTCAGTCGAGAGGGCGCCGACCTGGGTGGCGGTCAATCCCGCAATGCCCTTGGTCGAGATGGCGGCGACCTGGTCGGTCGATAGGGCCTCGACCTGGTCGGTGGTCAGCGCAGCCACCTGTGCGGCGGTGAAGGCGCCGATCTGGTCGGTGGAAAGCGCCTCGACCTGGTCCGTCGTGAATGCGGCTACCTGCGTGGCCTTCATCGCGGCGATCTGGCTGGTCGTCAGCGCACCGATCTGGTCGGTCGACAGCGCTGCGACGGCATCCGTCGTCAGGCCGGAGATGGCTTTGGTCGAGATCGCGGCGATCTCGTCGGTGGAGAACTCGGCAATCTCGTCAGCATCCAGGGTGGCGATCTGCGCGGAACTCAAAGCTCCCGTCTGCGCGGTGTCGAGGGCTTCCAGCTGGTCGGTGCTCATGGCATCGAACTGGGTTGCCGTCAGTCCGGCGATGGCCTTGGTGGAAATCGCGGCAACCTGGTCGGTCGACAGTGCCTCGATCTGGTCGGTGGTCAGCGCGCCGACCTGCGCGGCGGTGAGGGCGCCGACCTGGTCGGTCGACAGCGCCTCGACCTGGTCGGTGGTCAGCGCGGCGACCTGGGTCGTCTTCATGGCAGCGACCTGGGCGGTGGTCAGAGCGCCGACCTGGTCGGTCGACAGGGCGGCGACGGCCCCGGTCGTCAGACCCGTGATCGCCTTGGTGGAGATCGCCGCGACCTGGTCGGTGGACAGCTCCTCGATGTCGTCGGTTCCGAGGGCGCCGAGCTGGGTGGCGCTCATGGCGCCGATCTGGGCTTCGGTGAGGGCGCCGACCTGGTCAGTCGACAGCGCGCCGACCTGGGTCGCGGTAAGACCGGCAACGCCCTTTGTCGAAATGGCGGCGACCTGGTCGGTCGAAAGCGCCTCGACCTGATCGGTCGTCAGTGCGCCAACCTGGGCGGCCGTCAGCGCACCCATCTGGTCCTCGGAGAGCGCCTCGACCTGGTCGGTCGTCAGCGCGGCGACCTGGGTCGTCTTCAAGGCGGCGACCTGGCCGGTGGTCAGCGCGCCGACCTGGTCGGTCGAAAGTGCGGCTACCGCGTCGGTCGTCAGGCCCGAAATGGCCTTGGTCGAGATCGCGGCGACCTGATCGGTGGACAGTTCCTCGATATCGTCGGTGCCGAGCGCGCCGACCTGGGCGGCGCTCAGCGCGCCGACCTGGGCCTCCGTGAGGGCGCCGACCTGATCGGTGGAGAGGGCGCCCATGCGGGCGACGCTGAGGCCGGTGATGGCCTTCGTGCTCAGGGCGGCAACCTGATCCGTGGACAGCGCCTCGACCTGATCCTCGGTGAGCGCCGCAACCTGCGTGGACGTGAAGGCGCCGACCTGGTCGGTCGACAGCGCCTCGACCTGGTCGGTCGTCAGCGCGGCGACCTGGGTCGTCTTCATGGCGGCGACCTGGGCGGTGGTCAGCGCGCCGACCTGGTCGGTCGACAGGGCTGCGACGGCATCCGTGGTCAGGCCGGAGATGGCCTTGGTCGAGATCGCCGCGATGTGGTCGGTGGACAGTTCCTCGATGTCGTCGGTGCCGAGCGCGCCGAGCTGCGCGGCACTCATGGCGCCGACCTGAGCCTCGGTGAGGGCGCCGACCTGGTCGGTCGACAGCGCGCCGACCTGGGTCGCGGTCATGCCGGCAACCGCCTTGGTGGATATGGCGGCGATCTGGTCGGTGGACAGCGCCTCGATCTGGTCCGTCGTCAGGGCCGCGACCTGCGCGGCGGTGAAGGCGCCGATCTGGTCGGTCGACAGGGCGCCGATCTGGTCGGTGGTCATGGCGGCGATCTGCGTCGCCTTCATCGCACCGATCTGGCCCGTGGTCAGCGCGCCGACCTGATCCTCGGACATGGCTGCGACGGCAGCCGTGGTCAAGCCGGATATCGCCTTGGTCGAGATGGCGGCGATCTCGTCGGTGGTGAACTCGGCGATTTCTTCGTCGCTGATGGTGGCGACCTGGGCGGCGGTCAGGCCGGCGACCTGGTCTTCGCTCAGAGCCTCCATCTGCTCGGTGCTGAACGCGTCCAGCTGCGTGGCGGTCAGCGCCGCGATCTGCGTCTTGGAAAAGGCCTCGACCTTGGAGGTCTCGAGCGCCTCGATCTGGTCGACGGTCAGACCCTTCATGGCGGGAGCGGAGAGGGCGGAGAGCTGCTCCTCGCTCATGGCGCTGAAATCGTCGGTCTCCATCGCGCCGACCTGCGTCGCGCTGAGGACGGCTACCTGCTGGGAGCTCAGTGCCTCGACGTCTTCTTCGGTGAAGTTTGCGATCGCCGTGGTGGAGAGACTCCGGACCTGCGCGACGGACAGAGAAGAAACGATCGAAGTCATTTGTGCCGCCTTCAGCGTTGCTCGAATACGATGTTATGCCCCTGCCAGCAGCCACGCACGAAGACGGCGGAGCCACTGCTCCGAGGCTTCCCGCGCGTCTTGCGCCTGCTGACGGTCTGATCGCTCAACCACAAGGGCGATCGCCAACCGGCATTCGAGCGCACTGTCGGACGCAACTACATGCTTAGTGGGCGCATGGCTCTCTTGCAGGAGCCGGGCGTAGGGGGCGCATCATGCTTTCAGAGCGCAATATGCTCTGCCTCCTCCACCTGAAGGACGGTCCCGCCTGCCGTGGCAGGGAGATCGCCGGGCCCGGCAGCAAAGCGCATTTTTTGATGGCTTCGAAGCGTAGGCCTAGCCATCAATCTAGTCCGGGAGATTTTAATTTTGGCTTAACAGCCCGCTAGCGTTCACTTTCGGCTTACCGTGACTGCAGGAATCGGCACGCACGCGCCGGCCGAAATCGTTTTCGCCGGGGTGCTCAGGTCGGCGGATAGCGCCGCACGACCGACAGGAAGCGCGCCATGGGCGGCGAGGGCAGCCAGCGCGCGCGGCGCGCCACCGAAAATTTCAGCGGGTGATCGGGCGTATCGGGAACGAGCTGGAAGGTGCGCAGGAAGGTGCGGGTGCGGGCGTAGCTCGAAGAAGCGACACCGAGGGCATCGGTGTTCTCGATGATGCTCGCCACCATGGGGAAGTTGTCGATGATGTGCAGGTGTACCTGGCTGCTGTCGACGCCGTAGACGGTGCGGACCAACTGCTCGACGAGCGGCGGCGAAAGGTCCGGGACGATGATCGGATAGCGGCGCAGATGCTGCCCGTCGACGGTTCCGTTCATCAGCAAGGGGTGGCCACGGCGGCAGAAGATGCGGCCGACGAAATCGGGCAGGGGTTCGAGCACGAAGCTCGGCTCGCGGCTGAGTTCTTCCGTCGGGCCGACGAGGATGTCGATGTCTCCCTGGCCGAGAAGGGTGATCGCCTTTTGTGTCGATCCTGCCTGCACGTGCAACCTGAACTGGTCGGGTTCGCGCAGGAGGGCGCGGATGGCGCGGTTGAGCAGCCCCTCGACCGAAGGCGGCGCGACGCCGATGCGCAGGATGGCGCTGCGCTCGGCGCGGCCGGTGGCGGTATCCGCCGCCAGCCGGTCCATGTCCGAGACGATGCGCAGGGCGCGGTCGATGAAGTCGCGCCCGGCCTCGGTGACCGAGACGCCGCGGGCGTGCCGATCGAACAGCGCGTAGCCGAGATCCTGCTCGACGAAGGCGACCGATTTGGTGACGCTGGACTGGCTGACGTTGAGCTCGGCGGCGGCGGCCGTGAACGACCCCATCCGGTAGACCATGACGACGTGGCGAAGCTGGTTGAGGTTCATGAGCTATTCCATTTCAGAATAACGCTAGAATATTCGGAATTTGCGTTATCGCGCAACGCTGGCAAGCTGTTCTCCGACACAGGCGACCGCCGGGAGGAGAGACGGATGTCGAAGCCGATTGTCGCCGGGGTTGGCATGGTCAAGTTCGCCAAGCCCGGCGCTTCCAGAAGCTACAACGAAATGGCCGCCGAGGCCGTGCGCAACGCGCTCGCCGATGCCGGCCTCGGCTACGAGGCCGTGCAGCAGGTCTATGCCGGCTACGTCTACGGCGACAGCACCTGCGGCCAGCGGTCTGTCTACGAAGTCGGCATGACCGGCGTGCCGGTGGTCAACGTCAACAACAACTGCTCCTCCGGCTCGACCGCGCTCTGGCTCGCACGCCAGGCGGTAGAGAGCGGCGCGGTCGACTGCGCGCTGGCGCTCGGCTTCGAGGAGATGCGCCCCGGCGCGCTCGGCACGTACTTCAACGACCGCACCAGCCCGTTCGAGCGCTTCGACGCGGCGACCGATCGCATCGTCGGCCACGGCGAAGTGCCGCTGGCGCTGCGCTACTTCGGCGGCGCCGGCCTTTCCTACATGGCCAAGTACGGCACCACGCTCGAGGACTTCGCCAAGATCAGGGCCAAGGCCAGCCGCCATGCGGTGAACAATCCGCTCGCCCTGTTCCGGCAGGAGGTGACGGTCGAAGACGTGATGAACAGCCCGGCGGTGTGGCCGGGCGCCCTGCACCGGCTGATGGCCTGTCCGCCGACCTGCGGCGCGGCCGCTGCGATCATCTGCTCCGAAAGCTACGCCAGGAAGCACGGGCTGAACGATGCCGTCCGCATCGTGGCGCAGGAGATGCACACCGACCGGCCGTCGACCTTCGACGGCGACGACATGATGCGGGTGGTCGGCTACGACATGACGGCGGCGGCGGCGCAGGCGGTCTACGAGAAGTCCGGCATCGGGCCGATGGACGTCGACGTGGTCGAACTTCACGACTGCTTCGCCCAGAACGAGCTCATCACCTATGAGGGACTGGGGCTGTGCGCGGAAGGCGGCGCGCAGAAATTCATCGACGACGGCGACAACACCTATGGCGGCCAGGTCGTCACCAATCCGTCCGGCGGACTGCTTTCGAAGGGCCATCCGCTCGGCGCGACCGGGCTCGCCCAGTGCTACGAGCTGACCAACCAGCTACGCGGTACGGCAGGAACGACCCAGGTCGCCGGCGCGCGGATCGCGCTCCAGCACAATCTCGGCCTGGGCGGCGCCTGCGTCGTCACGCTCTACCAGGCGCAGTGAGGGGACAGGCAATGAGCGAGGCAACGGCGCAGCCGGTCAATCCGCGCGGCATCTTCGACCGCACTACCGTCGGCATGAAGACCAGGCCGGTCTCCTATCCCGTCGAGAAGGGACGCATCGCCTTCTTCTGCGACGTCGTCGGCGAGACCAACCCGATCCATTTCGACGAGGCGGCGGCGCGCAAAGCCGGCTTCCCGACCATCGTCGCGCCGCCGACCTTTCCGATGGTGATCGACCTGGAGACGCTGAACGCCGCGCCCCGACTCGGCTTCACGCCGGTGTTCGCCATGGTGCGCTGCGACCTGCGCTACCTGCTGCACGGCTCCGAGCGCTACGAGTACTCCGGCCATCTCCTGGCCGGCGACGAGATCACCATCACTCATGAGGTGCTCGGCTTCGAGGACAAGAAGGGCGGGGCCCTGGAGCTCTGCCACGTTCGCGGCTCGCTCACGCATCCCGAACGCGGCGAGGTCGTCGCGATCCGCCGCACCTTCGTCCACCGGCTCGGTTGAGGAGGCTTCCATGGCAGCGGATCTGAGCAAGGCCGAAGTCGGCGACACGCTCCCCGAAGTGGTCTTCGGCCCCTACACGCGCAAGCTCTTCGCGCTCTACGCGGGCGCGTCGGGCGATCACAACGACATCCACATCGACAGCGACTTCGCCCGGGCCGCCGGCCTCGACGACGTCTTCGCGCAGGGGATGCTGTCGATGGCGCCCTATGCGCGGGTGGTGACCGACTGGGCCGGCCTCGACCGGCTGGAAAGCCTGGAGACCCGCTTCATGGCGATCACGCCGCTGGGCGCCACCGGGCGCTTTTCAGGGAAGGTCGTCGAGCGGTTCGAGGTCGACGGCGTGGCGAAACTGCGCATCGCGCTTGCCGCGCACATAGACGGTGGCGTGCAGACGCTCGGCGGGGAGGCCGTCGTCCGCGCCGGCTGAGATCGGAAGCGCTCGCCGGAAGGGGCCGGCGGCGCATTGAGGATGGAGACCCCGGGAGAGAACCGGGGGCCGATGGGAGGCGAAATGCCGGAAGCCGCATGGCTCACCGACGACCATCGTGCGTTCGGCGCGACGGTCCGGAAGTTCCTCGACCAGGATTACGAGCCCAACCGGGCCGCGTGGACGCGCGAGCACCGCGTGCCACACGCCTTCTGGGAAAAGGCCGGCGCGCTCGGCATCCTCGGCGCCTCGACGCCGGTCGAGTACGGCGGCTCGGGCCTGCCCCGGACCTTCGACCTCGTCACCTTCATGGAGCAGGGCCGTATCGGCGACACCGGCTGGGGCGTCACGGTCCACAGCATCGTCCAGCACTACCTCGTCGCCGTCGCCACCGAGGAGCAGAAGCGCGCGTGGCTGCCGAAGCTCGCCTCCGGCGAATGGGTCGGCGCCATCGCCATGACCGAGCCGGGGACGGGCAGCGACCTCCAGTCGGTGCGCACCACCGCGGTCGCCGACGGCAACGAATACGTGCTCAACGGCCAGAAGACCTTCATCTCCAACGCCGCCAACGCCGACTTCATCATCGTCGTCGCCAAGACCGATCCGGCGGCCGGCGCCAAGGGGATCTCGCTGGTCGCGCTGGAGACCAACGGCGCCGAAGGGTTCGCCCGCGGCCGGCAGCTGGAAAAGCTCGGCATGGACCGCCAGGACACGATGGAACTGTCCTTCCAGGACGTACGCGTGCCGCGCATGAACCTGATCGGCGACGCCGAAGGCCGCGGCTTCTACCAGTTGATGGGCCAGCTTCCCTGGGAGCGGCTGACCATCGCGGTCTCCTCGCTCGCCGCGTCGCGCTGCGCGCTCGACGCCACGATCGACTACGTGAAGAACCGCAAGGCTTTCGGCCAGCGGCTGATGGACTACCAGAACACCCGCTTCAAGCTCGCCGAGGCCAAGACCGAGATCGAGATCTTCTCCGCCTTCGTCGACCGCATGGTCGAGGAACTCGAGGCCGGCACGCTGACGGCGGAGCGTGCCGCGATGGGCAAGTTCTGGGGCTCGGAGATGCAGGGCCGCATCGTCGACAACTGCCTGCAGCTCCACGGCGGCTACGGCTACATGAACGAATACCGCATCTCCGAACTCTACCGGGACGCCAGGGTGCAGCGCATCTACGGCGGCACCAACGAGATCATGCGCGAAATCGTCGCGCGTTCAATGGACAGGGACTGACATGGCAAAGCTTTCAGGAAAGACCGCCTACGTGACCGGCTCGGGCCGCGGCATCGGCCGCGCGCTGGCACTCAAACTGGCGTCCGAGGGCGCCGCGGTCGTCGTGAACGACCTCGACGCCGCGCCGGCAAACGCCACCGTCGACGAGATCGCGGCCAGGGGCGGCAGGGCCATCGCCGTCGTCGGCAGCGTCAACGAGGCGGATTTCGGCGACCGCTTCATCAATGCCGGCCTCGACCGCTTCGGCGGCGTCGACATCATCGTCAACAATGCCGGCTATACCTGGGACTCGATGATCGGGAAGATGAGCGACGAGCAGTTCGACGCCATGATCGACGTCCACCTGAAAGCGCCGTTCCGCATCCTGCGCGCCGCCTACCGGCCGATCGCCGACTTCGCCCGCGCCGAGGCCGCGGAAGGCCGCGAGGTGATCCGCAAGGTCGTCAACATCTCCTCGGTCGCCGGCACCGGCGGCAATCCCGGCCAGGTCAACTACAGCTCCGCCAAGTCGGGCGTCATCGGCATGACCAAGACGCTTTCAAAGGAGTGGGGACGCCTCAAGGTCAACGTCAACTGCGTCGCCTTCGGCTACATCGAGACCCGCCTTACCGTCGCCAGCGACGAGAAGATCGAAATGGAGTTCGAGGGCAGGCGGATCGCGGTCGGCATTCCGGAGAAGGTCGCGCAGGGGCTGAAGGCGATGATCCCGATGGGACGTCCCGGCACGCCCGAGGAGGCGGCCGACGGCGTCTATCTCTTCTGCACGCCCGAGAGCAACTACATCTCCGGCCAGACGGTCATCGTCGGCGGCGGCGTCTCGATATGAGGTCCGGGTCGTCGCGGGTGGGCTGCCATGGCAATCTCTGACGTCTTCCAGCTGTTGCTCATCGGCCTGTCGCAGGGCTGCGGCTACGCGCTCGTGGCGATCGGTTTCGTCTTCATCTACCGGGCGACCGAGGTCGTGAACTTCGCCCATGGCGAGATCATGATGTTCGGCGCCTTCGTGGTGCTCACCTTCGCCGAGTTCTGGGGGCTGGGCTTCTGGCTGGGCGCCGCGCTGGGCCTGATGACCATGGCCGCCATGGGCTATCTTCTCGACATGCTGGTCATGCGCCGCATGATCGGCGAGAGCCAGGCGTCGATCTTCATCCTCACGGTGGCGATCGGACTCATCCTGAAGGCGCTGGCCGGCATGATCTGGGGCTTCTCCCCGCAGATCATGAACTCGCCGTTCCAGGGCCAGCTCTCGCTCGGCGGCATCGTCATCGGCACGGACCGCCTCGCCATCATGGTCGGGACGGTGGTCGTCTGCGTGCTGCTGTGGGCGTTCTTCAGCAAGACGCGCGTCGGGCTGGCCATGCAGGCCGCCTCGCAGAACCAGCTCGCGGCCTACTACAGCCGCGTGCCGGTGCGCCGGCTGGTCTCCGTCATTTGGGCGATCGCCGCCCTGGTGGCCGCTTTCGCCGGCGTGCTCATGGCGCCGATCACGCAGATCGACACCGAGATGTCGCTGTTCGGCATCAAGGCCATCGCCGGCGCGGTGGTCGGCGGCTTCGGCTCCATCCCGGGCGCCCTGATCGGCTGCCTGATCATCGGCGTCAGCGAGCCTTTCCTCGACTACCTCTACCCGCCGCTGAAGGGCGTCTACGCCTACATCATCCTGCTGGCCGTGCTGTTCGTGCGGCCGGAGGGACTGATCCCGCAGACCTACCAGAAGAAGGTGTGAGGCGATGCGGGTTCTCTTCAAGACCAGCTACGACCAGGACATCGACCATCTCGTCGATCCGGGCGAGCGGATCCGGGTGGGTCTGGTGATCGCAGCCGCGCTGGCCGCGCCGCTGTTCGTCTCCTCCTACTTCCTGTCGGAGCTGTCGATCTTCATCTGCTACGCGCTGGCGGGCATCGGGCTGATGGTGCTGCTCGGCTTCACCGGCCAGGTTTCGTTCGGTCACGCCGCCTTCCTCGGCATCGGCGCCTATGCGCAGGCCGCGCTGTTGACGCACGGCGTCCCGTTCGTCATCTCGCTGCCGCTGGCGGGACTGATCTCGGGCGCGGTCGGCGCGGCGCTGGGGCGCGCGGTGTCGAAGATGCACGGCTTCTACCTCGCGGTCGCCACGCTCGCCTTCGCCATCGTCACCGAAAGCGTCATCGGCGCTGCCGAACCGATCACCGGCGGCCATATGGGCTTGCAGGTTCCGGCGATCTCCTTCTTCGGCTTCGAACTCACCGAGAACTGGCAGGTCTATTACCTCTACCTCGCCGTGCTGCTGTTCATCATTTGGGGAACGGCCAACCTGATGCGCGCGCCGGCCGGCCGCTCGATGATCGCCGTGCGCGACAGCGAGACTTCGGCCCGGTCGCTCGGCATCGACGTTGCCAGGATCAAGGTGCGCGCCTTCTTCGTCTCGGCGGCGATCACCGGCGTCGCCGGCGGCCTGATGGCGCACCTGCTCTTCTACCTGTCGCCGGAGACCTTCAGCCTGCTGGAGAGCCTGCGCCTGATGCTGATGGTGGTGGTCGGCGGGCTCGGCACGATCTCGGGCGCGATCTTCGGCGCCATCTTCGTCAGCTTCCTGCCCAACGTCATCGACCTCGTGCGTGCCTTCCTGCCGTCGGCGCTGGCCGACCAGGCGGGCCTCGAATACCTGCTCTTCGGCGCCATCATCGCGCTGTTCATCATGTTCGAGCCGCTCGGCATCTACGGGCGCTGGCGCAAGCTCAGGCTGTTCATCGAGACCTATCCCTACTATCGCCGCGCCACCTTCGTGCGCCAGAAGCGATACCTGAAGTCGGAGCGCTTCAGATGAGCATGCTGGTCATCGACGACATCACGCTCTCCTTCGGCGGCAACAAGGCGCTCGACGGCGTCTCCTTCTCGGTGGAGCCTGGGGAGACGCTGGCGCTGATCGGTCCAAACGGCGCGGGCAAGTCGACCGTC
This sequence comes from uncultured Mesorhizobium sp., assembly GCA_937958475.1. Taxonomy (GTDB): domain Bacteria; phylum Pseudomonadota; class Alphaproteobacteria; order Rhizobiales; family Rhizobiaceae; genus DUSC01. The sequence goes on from CALFXR010000119.1 coordinate 10,271, forward strand.
TTCAACGTCATCAGCCGGTTCTACCGGCCGACCTCGGGAAGCGTGCGCTACGGCGGCCAGGACCTGCTCCAGCTCCAGGCCCACGAGATCGCGCCGCTGGGCATCGCCCGCACCTTCCAGAACATCGAGCTGTTCGAGAACGCCACGGTGCTGAACAACCTGCTCGTCGGGCGCCATGCGCGGACACCGTCCAACTGGACGCGCGAGTTCTTCTTCGGCGGCGCGACCCGGGCGGGCGAGCGCTTCGCCCGGCGCAAGGTCGAGGAAGTGCTCGACCTGCTCGACCTCCAGCACCTGCGCGACGAGATCGTGCGCGACCTTCCCTACGGGGCGCGCAAGAACGTCGAACTGGCGCGCGCGGTCTGCGCCGAGCCGAAGCTGCTGCTGCTCGACGAACCCGCCTCCGGCCTCAACCCGGAGGAGGTCGCCGACATGGCCTTCTGGCTGCAGGACATCCGCGAGGAACTCGGCATCACCATCCTGATGGTGGAGCACAATATGGGACTGGTCGCCCGGCTCGCCACGCGCTGCATCGCGCTCGCCTCCGGCCGCGTGCTGGCGCAGGGAAGCGTCGCCGAGGTGCGGGCCGACCGCGAGGTGCGGCGCGCCTATCTGGGGACCGCCGCATGAGCGCACTCCTGAGCACCCGCAACGTCGAGACCTGGTACGGGCCGATCATGGCCATCGGCGGCGTCTCCATCGACGTGCCCGAAGGCGCGATCGTCTGCGTGCTCGGCGCCAACGGCGCCGGCAAGACGACGCTCCTGAAGACGATCTCCGGCGCCATCGACTGCCGCAAGGGCCAGGTGATCTTCCGCGGCAAGGAGGTGCAGAACCGCAACCCGGACGCCGTCGCCGCCTGCGGCATCGCCCATGTGCCGGAGGGCCGCGAGGTCTTCCCGTTCATGAGCGTCGAGGAAAACCTCATCGTCGGCGCCTGGGGCCGCGCCGACAAGGACGCCGTCGCCCGCGACATGGAGGCGGTCTACGCCTATTTCCCCGACCTCGCCTCGAAGCGCCGCGACATGGCCGGCTTCCTGTCCGGCGGCCAGCAGCAGATGCTCGCCATCGGCCGCGGCCTCATGGGCAACGCCGCGCTGATGATCCTCGACGAGCCGTCGCTCGGCCTTTCGCCGCTGCTCACCCAGCAGATCTTCGCCATCGTCAAGCGCATCAACCGCGAACGCGGCATCACGATCCTGCTGGTCGAACAGAACGCCGTCGCGGCGCTCGACCTCGCCGACCACGGCTACGTCATGGAGGTCGGGCGCATCGTCATGGACGCGCCGACGGCCGAACTGCGCGAGAGCGACGACATCAGGGAGTTCTACCTCGGCAAGTCGGACGAGGGAATCCGCGGCGAGAAGCGTTGGAAGAAGCGGAAGACCTGGAGATGAGCGGGATGCAGCACATCGGCCTCGACGCCGCTCCCGTCGCCATCGACGGATGCGACACGCTGGCGCGCCTCTTCGTCAAGCGCGTCGCGCAGTGGGGCGAGCGCACGGCCCTGCGCGAGAAGAACTTCGGCGTCTGGGAACGCTACAGCTGGCGCGACTTCGACCACCATGCGCGCGCCTATGCCGCCGGCCTCGTCGCGCTCGGCATGGAGCCGGGCGACGTCGTGGCGATCCTGTCCGAGGACAACAAGGAATGGGTCTTCGCCGACATGGCGGTGCACCTGGCGCACGGCACGGTGAACGGCATCTACCCCACCTACCAGGCCGAGCAGCTCCACCATCTGCTCGAAGACAGCAGCGCGCGCTGGCTCTTCGTCGAGGACGAGGAGCAGCTCGACAAATACCTCGCCGTCGCCGACCGGCTGGCGCGGATCGAGCGCGTCTTCGTCATCGACTGGAAGGGGCTGCGAAATTTCCGCGACGACCGGGTCTGGCCGATCGCCCGTCTCGAGGACATCGGCGCCAAGGCGCTGAAGGAAGACCCGGCCCTGCTCGACGGACGTATCGCGGCCGGGTCCGGCGAGGACATCGCCGCCCTCATCTACACCTCCGGCACGACCGGAAAGCCGAAGGGTGCCCGCATCTCGCACCGGGCGCTAATCTTCCAGATGACGGCGGTGCCCCAACCCTTCGCCGCGCGGCAGGGCGACGAGCTGCTCACCTACCTGCCGCTCTGCCATCTCGCCGAGCGCGTCGTGTCGCTGTGCATCCAGTTGCGCGTCGGCACGGTGCTGAACTTCGCGGAGAGCTCGGAGAGCGTGTTCCTCAACATCCGCGAGCTGTCGCCGACGATCCTGTTCGCCGTGCCGCGCATCTGGGAGAAGTTCTATTCGCGCATCGCCACACTGATGGACGAGGCGACCTGGCTCGGCCGCATCGGCTACGGCGCCGCGATGCGCATCGGCCGCCGGCGCGCCCGCCTGCTGATGAAGGGCGGCAAGCCGTCCCGCACGCTCGACGCCGCCTTCCGCGTCGCCGACCTCCTCGTGCTGCGCAACATCAAGCAGGAGCTCGGCCTCGACCGCACCCGGATCAGGCTGTCCGGCGCCGCGCCGATCAGCGTCGACCTGCTCGAATGGTACGTCGGGCTCGGCCTGCCGGTGAGCGAGGTCTACGGCCAGACCGAGACCGGCATCGCCACCTTCTGCAGCCCGGGCTCGCCGCCCGGCCATGTCGGCCTGCCGCTGATCGGCGTCGAGGTCAAGCTCGCGGCGCAGGACGAGATCCTCGTGCATTCGCCGGGCAATTTCTCGGGCTACCTGAACATGCCGGAAGCGTCGGCATCGACCCTGGTCGACGGCTGGGTACACACCGGCGACGTCGGCGCGATCCTGCCGGGCGGCGAGCTGAAGATCACCGACCGGCTGAAGGACATCATCATCACGGCCGGCGGCAAGAACATCACGCCGTCCCTGCTCGAGAACCGGTTGAAGTTCTCGCCCTACGTCTCCGATGCCGTGGTGGTGGGAGACCGGCGCAAGTTCCTTTCCTGCCTGATCATGATCGACCGCGAGAACGTCGAGACCTACGCCCAGAAGAACGCGATCCCGTTCTCCGACTTCCGCTCGCTCTGCGCCCGGCCCGAGGTCGTCGCGCTGATCGGCGGGGTCATCAAGGAGACCAACGAGCAGTTCTCCAGCGTCGAGCAGATCAAGGCGTTCCGCCTGATCGACGTGATGCTGACGCCCGAGGACGACGAACTCACGCCGACGATGAAGCTGAAGCGCAGCTTCGTCGAGAAGAAATACGCCGAGCTGATCGCCACCATGTACCGAAGCTCGGCCGCTTGAATACCGAACGCATGCCAAACCACTGGGAGGAAACGAAATGAAACGTCAGCTACTCGGCCTCTTCGCCGCGCTCTCTCTATCCACCACGCCGCTTCTCGCCGAAACGCAGGGCGTCACCGACACGTCGGTGAAACTCGGCAGCCATACCGACCTTTCCGGCCCGCTCGCCATCGGCGGCGCGCCGGCGACGCTCGCCGCGCAGATCCGCTTCGCCGCCGCCAACGCCGCCGGCGGCGTCCACGGCCGCACGATCGAGCTGATCGTCGAGGACACGCAGTACCAGGTGCCGCTGGCGGTGCGCGCCACCAACAAGCTCGTGCAGAACGACAAGGTGTTCGCCATCTTCCACTCGGTGGGCACCCAGCAGGGGCTGGCGACGATCCCGATCGCCGACAAGGCCGGCGTTCCCTACATCTTCCCGCTGACGGCGGCCGCCTCGATGGCCGAGCCGCTGCATCCGCTGCATTTCAGCTACTTCGTCACCTATGCAAACCAGGCGAGCGGCGCGATCCGCTACTTCCACGAGAAGGAGAAGTTCGCCTCGCTGTGCATGCAGACGCATTCGACGGAGTATGGCGAGGAGAACCGCCGCGGCATGGAGGCCGTCGCCAAGGAACTCGGCATCGAGGTGAAGCTGGTCGGCACGCACAAGCCGACCGACACCGAGTTCGCCGGCGCCGCGACCGCGATCAAGAACGCCGGCTGCGAGTTCGTCTATCTCGGCACCACGATCAAGGACACGATCGCGCTCTACGCGACGCTGAGGAAGCTCGGCTACGAGGGCACCATCGCCTCGAACATGCTGCCCTTCCTGCCGGTCGTGCCGCAGGCGGCGGGCGGGGCCATGGAGGGCCTCCAGGTGGTGACGCCGATGGGCGCTGTCGACTGGACCTCGGGACCGGCGGAGCGCAAGGCGTTCTACGACGAATACATGAAGCAGAAGGGCGAGGAGCCCTCGGTCTACGCCCTCTACGGCTGGGTGGCGGCGGACCTGACCATCAAGGCGCTGGAGAACGCCGGCAAGGACCTGACGGTCGAGAGCTTCACCAAAGGCATCGAGCAGATCCAGGGCTACCAGGACCCGTTCGGCGGCCCGACGATCAGCTTCGGCCCCGACAAGCACTTCGGCTGGGACAAGCTGCAGCTCTACGCCATCAACGGCGGCAAGTGGGAGCTCGTCGAGCAGGACCTGAAGTTCTAGGCAGCCTCCCAAGGCGTTGACCGCGGCTCCGGGGCACGCGCCCCGGAGCCGGACCGTGCCGAACCCTCCGGGCGAACGCGCGTGCCTCGCGGTCGCCGCTCCTCTTCATATCCGAAAGGCCAAGCAGTGGCTGAATTCGTCAGCGAGATCCGGCCCGACGGCGTCGCGGTCGTCACCTTCGACCTGCCCGAGCGGCTGAACCCGCTCGGTCCGGACGGGCTGCGGGCGCTCGCCGGCCATCTCGAGGCGCTGGCGGGTGATCCATCCGTCGCCGCCGTCGTGCTCACCGGCAGGGGCAAGGCGTATTCGTCGGGGGCGAGCCTCGACCGGCTGCTCGACCTGATGGGGAGCGACGGCTCGCCGGGCCTGCCGGACCACCTGATCCGCGATCTCTTCGACGCGGCAGTCAACCCGATCCAGCGGGCGATCGCCGCCATGCCGAAGCCGGTGGTGACCGCGGTGAACGGTATCGCGGCGGGCGGCGGGGTGGGCCTGGCGCTGGCCGGCGACGTCGTGCTCGCCGCAGAGAGCGCCAGCTTCCACCTGACCTTCGTGCCCAACCTCGCCATCGTGCCCGACCTCGGCGCGAGCTGGTTCTTCTCGCGGCTGGCCGGGCGCGGCCGAGCGCTCGCCGCGATGATGACCGGCGAGGCGATCAGCGCCCGCCAGGCGCTCGACTGGGGGCTGGTGTGGCGCATCGAACCGGAGGAGACTCTCCTGGAGGCCGCCGTGGCGACCGCCGCGCGGCTCGGCAAAGGTCCGCGGCACATGTACCCGCTGCTCCGGCAGGCGGTCGACGACGCCTCGCGGCGCAGCCTGTCCGACCAGCTCGACCTCGAGCGCGACCTGAACGTGCAGCTCTGCGGGACGCCGCAGTTCGCGGAAGGGGTGCGCGCCTTCCTCGAAAAACGCCGGCCGAAATTCCAGTGAGGCGAAAAAAATGCTCGAAGGCGTGAAGATCCTCGAGATCGAGGGGATCGGGCCCGGCCCGTTCGCCGGCATGACGCTGGCCGACCTCGGCGCCGAGGTGATCGTCGTGCACCGCAAGGGCGGCAAGGCGACGCCCGGCATCGGCACGCGGCCGCTGATCGTCGACCGGGGCAAGAAGTCGATCGCGCTCGACCTGAAGGATCCGGCCGACCTCGGCGTCGTCAAGGCGCTGATCGCGCGCTCCGACGCGCTGATCGAGGGGTTTCGCCCGGGCGTCATGGAGCGGCTGGGCCTCGGGCCGGACGTCGCCCGCGCGCTGCGGCCGTCGCTGGTCTACGGGCGGGTGACGGGATGGGGGCAGGCGGGGCCGCGGGCGCTTGAGGCCGGGCACGACCTCAACTACCTGTCGCTCGCCGGCGCCGCGCATTTCGCCTCGCCGCCCGGCCAGCCGCCGGTGCCGCCGCCGACCCTGGTGGGCGACGTCGCGGGCGGCGCGCTCTACCTGGTGATCGGCATCCTGGCCGGCGTGCTGAAGGCCCGGGCGACGGGGCGGGGCTGCGTGGTCGACGCGGCGATCGTCGACGGCGCCGCGCACATGATGAACCTCCTGATGTCGCTCGGCGACGGCCTGTCGATGGAGCGCGGCAAGAACCTGCTCGACGGGCCGCACTGGAGCGCCTGCTATGCCTGCGCCGACGGCCGCTTCGTCTCGGTGCAATGCCTGGAGCCGCAGTTCTACGCCGAATTCCTGAAAATCCTCGGCCTCTCGGACGATCCGGACTTTCTGAGCCAGATGGACGCGGCGCGCTGGCCGGCGCTGACGGCGCGCCTCGCCGCGCTGTTTTCGCAGCAGCCGCGCGCGCACTGGGCGGCGCTGTTCGACGGGACCGACGCCTGCGTGGCGCCGGTGCTCGACCCGGCCGAGGCGGAAGCCGACGCGCACATGGCGGCGCGCCGAACCTGGACGCGCGAAGGTGCTGCCCTGCAGGCGGCGCCGGCGCCGCGCTTTGCGGCCGGCGCGCGAGGCTTCGGGCCGATCCCGCGGCGCGACGAGCACAGGGCGGAAATCCTCGC
>CALFXR010000120.1 GCA_937958475.1 uncultured Mesorhizobium sp.
CCGCCTCCGCGTTTCGTCATCCTCGGGCAAGCGACGCGCAGCGGAACGCGACCCGCGGATCCATGCCGGAACCGTGGTGGCACACGAGGACGGTGCAGGACGGGCGTTCGTCGCCCGACGCCTCATGCTGCCGCAGCGTTCAGGCATGGATCCCAGGGTCTGCGCCTTCGCTTCGCTCCGGCTCCGCCCTGGAATGACGAAGGCGTGGATACACCGATTCGTCGGCGCCGTCGCCGGATGACGAAAACGGCGGCCGTGCTGCCAATCTCCCCCCGTGCGGGGGAGATCGCCGGCAGGCCAGAGGGGGGCGCGAAGGAACGCGGCGTGTTCCGCGCGGAAACTCGCCGACATCCCTATTTGTCCCCCGCTTCTTTCTTGTTCGCCGCGACCATGCTTTTCGCGTCCTGGCCGCCGAGGGAATTGCCCAGCGTCAGGTCGCTCTGGGCGTGGGCGAAGTGGTGCATGTGGAAGTGCGCGTCCATCGCGGCGCGCTTTCCGCGCAGCTCCTCGACATGGTTGACCGCCTGCTTGGTCAGCCACAGGCCGAGCCGCGGCTGGGCGGCGAGTTTTTCGGCCATCGCCTGCACCTCGGCCTGGAGGGTTTCCCGCGTGACGATGCGGTTGACCATGCCGAAATGATGGGCGCGCTCGGCCGACATGCGCTCGCCGAGCATCAGGAACTCCTTGGCGACGCGCGGCGGCAGCTCGAAGGCGTGGGCGAAATATTCGACGCCGGGGATGCCCATGCGCACCACCGGATCCTGGAAGAAGGCGTCGTCGGTGGCGACGATCAGGTCGCAGACCCAGGCGAGCATCAGGCCGCCGGCGATGCAGGCGCCCTGTACGGCGGCGATGGTCGGCTTCGGCGCGTCGCGCCAGCGCCGGCACATGCCGAGATAGACCTCGTGCTCGCGGGTGTAGAGCATCTCGGCGGCCGGCTTGTTGACGTGGTCGGCCCACAGAAGCCGGCGCTCGAAGCTCTTCGCCACGTCGCGGCCCGGCGTGCCGATGTCATGGCCGGCGGAGAAGTGCTTGCCGTCGCCGGCGAGCACGATGACCTTGACGGCGTCGTCGTTCACCGCGCGCTGGAAGGCGTCGTCCAGCGCGTAGGTCATCTGCGAGTTCTGAGCGTTGTTGTATTTCGGCCGGTCCATCACGATCCACGCGACCGGTCCCCTGGTCTCGTAGCGGACCGGGTTCTCCGTCTCGTAGGTGATGTCCGCCTTGCGCGGGGGAACGAGGTCTTCCATCGCTTTTCGCCTTTCGCCGGTGACGCTAGGCGCGCCATTGTGCAGTGCAATCGTCCAAAGGGACTAACGCGGTCGCGGCGTCAGGATCCGGTGATCGCGTCGACTTCCGCAAGCTCTTCCGGCGAAAGAACCCAGCCGACGGAAGCGGCGTTGGCGCGGACCTGGTCGGGCGTGGTGGCGCCGGCGATGACGCTGCCGACCGACGGACGGCCGACGAGCCAGCTCATGGCGAGTTCGAGCACGCCGTGGCCGCGCGCCTCGGCGAAGGCGATCAGCCGCTCGACCGTGTCGAGGCGCTGGTCGGTCATGCCGCGCTGGAAGTAGGGCATCGCCATGCGGCTGTCGGCGGGCGGCGTCGCGCCCCTGCGATACTTGCCGGTGAGCAGGCCGCTCGCCAGCGGGAAATAGGGCAGCAGCGACATGTTGGCGGCGGCAATCGCCGGGACGAGGTCCTTCTCCGTGCCGCGCGCCAGCAGCGAGAGTTCGGCCTGCGTCGAGACGAAGCGGTGGAGACCGTGGTGGCGGGAGGTCCAGGCGGCGTCGACCAGCTGCCAGCCGGGCAGGTTGGAGCAGCCGATGTAGCGGACCTTGCCCTGCTTCACGAGGTCGTCCAGCGCCCGCAGCGTCTCCTCGATCGGCGTGCGCGGATCGGGGAAATGATACTGGTAGAGGTCGATCCAGTCGGTCTTCAGCCGGCGCAGGCTGTCCTCGACCGCCTTCATGATGTAGCCGCGCGAGCCGTTGTAGCGGCTGTCCTTCTCGCGGTTCATCGGCGAGGCGAACTTGGTGGCGAGCACGACGTCCTTGCGCCTGTCGCCGAGCACGGTTCCCAGCGTGATCTCGGAGCCGCCGGCGACGCCGTAGGAATCCGACGTGTCGAAGAAGGTGATGCCGGCGTCGAGCGCGGCGTGAACCACGGCCCGCGCTCCCTCGACGTCGAGCGAGGCCTTCATGCCGCCGAAATTGTTGCAGCCGAGGCCGACCACCGAGACTTCGAGGCCCGACCGGCCGAGCGTGCGCTTTTCCATTGCCTTCTCCCTGGATTGGTTATCCCGCGCGGACGAGATCGGCGGCCTTCTCGCCGATCATCAGCGCCGCCGCGTAGGTGTTGCCGTTGACCATCACCGGCATGACCGATGCGTCGGCGACGCGCAATCCCTCGACGCCGCGGACGCGTAGGGCGGGGTCGGCGACGGAGGCGTCGTCGTTGCCCATCCTGCAGGTTCCGCCGGCGTGGTAGTGCGTCACCGTCGTCGCGCGGATGTCGGCCTCGATGTCGGCGCGGCCGCGGATCGGCCCCGCCGGCTGGATCTCGCGGCCGAGCACGGAGGCCATCGCCGGGCGCCGGATCATGTCGCGGACACGCTCGACGCCGCGGGCGAGGACCGCGATGTCGCGCGGGTCGTCGTAGTAGTTCGGCAGGATCGCCGCATGGGCGAGCGGGTCGGACGAGCGCAGCCGCACGCGGCCGCGGCTGAACGGCGATCCGTGGTTGAGCAGCAGGGTGAAGCCGTGCTCCTGCGGCAGCGTGCCGATCAGGCCCGGGCGGCGGCGGATGACCAGCGCCGGCGCGATCGAGACCTGGATCTCGGTCTCGGGTCGGCCGTCCTCGGCGAACAGGAAGCCGGATGTCGGGAACAGCCCGCGCGCGAGCACGCCGGTCCGCGCGGTCGCGTACTGCCAGCCGGCGGCGACGAGGCCGCGCGGCGACAGGTGCGAATAGGCCGTCACCGGCTTCGTCGTGGCGTGCAGGATGCGGTACATCGGGTGGTTCTGCAGCCCTTCGCCGACCTCCGCCCTGTCGGCGACGACGTCGATGCCGAGATCGCGCAGATGGTCGGCCGGGCCGATGCCGGAAAGCATGAGGAGCTGCGGCGAGTTCACCGCGCCGCCGCACAGCACCACTTCGCGCGCGGCGCGCACGACGACGCGTCTTCCCTTCGCGACGTATTCGACACCGACCGCACGGCCGCGCTCGACGACGACGCGCGTCGCCTGGGCGCGGGTGAGGAGCGTCAGGTTGGGACGGCGCAGCGCCGGCCTCAAGAAGGCGGTCGCCGCGCTCGACCGCCGGCCGCCGCCGATGGTCATGTCGACATGGCCGAACACTTCCGTGCGGTCGCGGTTGAGGTCGTCGGTGAGCGGATATCCCGCCTGCCCCACGGCTTCGAGGAAGAGGTCGCAGACCGGCGCCGTCGAGCGGCCCGCCGAGACGCGGAGCGGGCCGTCGGCGCCGTGGATGTCGCTCGGCCCGCGCTCGTTGGTCTCGGAGCGGCGGAACAGCGGCAGCACGTCGCGATAGCGCCAGCCGTCGATGTTCCAGCCGTCGTAGTCGCGCGCGGGCCCGCGCACATACATCATGCCGTTGATCGAGCTCGACCCGCCGACGAGCCGGCCCTGCGCCCAGTAGATCGAGCGCCCGCCGAGGCCCGGCACCGGCTCGCTCTGGTAGGACCAGTTGAATTCCGGCTTCGTGCCGGTGACGACGTTGGCGCCGGGGATGCCGACCAGCGGGTGGCGGTCGGAGCCGCCGGCCTCCAGCAGGGCGACGCTGACGGACGGGTCTTCCGACAGCCGCGCCGCGAGCACGCAGCCGGCGGCACCGGCACCGACGATGACGTAGTCGTACGACGGTCCGGCCACGCTCAGCTCCGCGTCTTCATCGAATTCGCCGCGCCGTGCGCCTCGGCGAGCGCGCGCAGGGCGACGAGGACTTCGGGGTCCGAGACGGAGGCAACCTTTCGCCGGGAGAGATCGACGTGAAGCGACGCGTAGGTCGCCGTCGCGGCGCGGACGCCGGTCCCGACGTTCACCAGTTCATGGAGGTGGCGCACGCCGCGGCCGTCGAAGGCCGAGATGCGGCCCGTCACGCGGATGCGGTCGCCAAGGAGAAGCTCGCGTTCGTAGCGGATCGCCTTCTCGATGCGGAACATGCCGTGACGCGTGCGCTCGACATAGGCCTCATCGACGCCGAGGGACTGGAACAGCTGCGATTCCGCCGCGTCGAAAACGTGGTCGTACCAGTCGACGTTCATGTGGCCGTTGAAGTCGATCCAGTCGTCGCCGACGACGCCTTCGAAGCCGACGAAGACGGCGTTCATCGGCCCGCGCCGGCCTGTTCCAGAGCCGCCTCGGCGGCGAGCCGGGCGTCGAGCTCGGCCGCAGGGCACTCGAACTTGACCTTGCCGCGCTCGACGATCATGGCGCGGTCGGCATAGGGCGCGGTCACCTGGAGATGCTGCTCGACGATGACGACGGCGGTGCCGGTCTCGGCCCATTTGCGCAGGAAGGAGAGGATCTGCGGCAACAGCGCCTGGGCGAGGCCCATCGACGGCTCGTCGCACAAAAGCACCTTCGGCTGGGCGACGAAGGCCTGGCCGAGCGCCAGCATCTGCTGCTGGCCCCCGGAGAGGTCGCGGGCGTACTTTCGGTGCTTCTCCTTGAGGATCGGGAAGACCGTGTAGATCTCCTCGATCGCCGCGTCGAAGCCGACGCGGTCGCCGCGCCGCGCCGCCGCGCCCATGCGCAGATTGTCGAAGACGCTGAGTTCGGGGAAGACGCGGTGGCCGTCGAGCACCAGGCGCAGTCCGGCGCGCGCGATCGACTCCGGCGCCATGCCCTGCAACGGCTTGCCCTCGAGCAGGACCTCGCCGCGGGTCGGCCGGTTGAAGCCGGCGATGGCGCGCATCAGCGTCGACTTGCCGGCGCCGTTCTCGCCGCCGATCAGCAGGATCTCGCCCGAGCGGGCGGACAACGACACGTCCTCGAGCACCGGGACGATGCCGTAGCCGGCATGCAGGTTCCTGACCTCAAGCACGGCGGCCTCCCACGAACATGTGCTGGGTCGCCGGATCGCGGGCGACCTCTTCCGGACGGCCCGAGGCGACGACGCGCCCCTGCTCCATCACGGTGACGGTGTCGGCGATGTTGAAGACGAGGTCGAGATCGTGCTCGACGAGGATGATCGTCTTGCCCATGCGCCGCGCCAGGAATTTCACCAGCCTGGCGAAATTGGCGCGTTCGCTCGAAGACAGGCCCGCCGCCGGCTCGTCGAAATAGACGATGTCGGCCTCTTTCAGCACGGTGCGCATGACTTCGACGAGCCGGCGCTGGCCGTGCGAGAGGAGTTCGGCGCTGTCCTCGGCGAACTCCTTCTCCAGCGCTTCGGCGAGCCTGGCGATATCGGGGCTGGGCTGCCCGGTGCGCGCATCCATGCCGATCCTCAAATTGTCCCAAAGCGAGAACTGCGGGAAGATGCGCGGCGTCTGGAAGGTGCGCCCCACCCCGCTGTCGGCGATGCGGTCGGCGGCGAGCCTGGTCGCCTCGCGGCCGTTGATGAAGAACGAGCCGGCGTTGAGCCGCGACAGGCCGGAGAGCACGTTGAGCAGGCTGGTCTTGCCCGAGCCGTTGGCGCCGATCAGGCCGTGGATCTCGCCCCGCCGGACCTTGATGTCCACCTTGTCGACCGCGACGACCTCGCCGAACTTCTTGGTGCCGCCGCGGACCTCGACGACGACCTCGTCGACGGGCTGGCGGTCGCTGCCGCCGGTCAGCTGCTCGAGGAAGGCGTCGACCCGGAAGGCCTGTTCGCCGCGGCCGGTGACGCCGCGCTTCGAGCGCCAGCGCTCGATCGAGCCGACGATGCCGTCGGGGAACAGCATCACGGTCACCAGCGTCAGCACGCCGTAGATCAGGAGGCGGTACTCGACGAACTGGGCGAGCGCGATGTTGGGCAGGATGAAGACGATCCAGATGCCGATGACCGGGCCGAGCATCTGGCCGCGGCCGCCGACGACCACGGCGAAGAAGAAGACGAAGGACAGCTCGACGTTGAAGCCCTGCGGGCTGACGAAGGAGACCGCCGGCAGGTAGAGGATGCCGCAGACGCCGGTGCCGATGGCGGCGATGACGAAGGCGATGAAGCGCATGACGCCGGGCTTGATGCCGAGCGAGCGCGCCGCCTCGGGACTGATCGCGGCGACCCGCATCTGCCGGCCGAGGCGCGAGCGGCGCAGTCCGTAGTGGATGGCCAGCGCCAGCATGGGATAGAGCGCGACGAGGATGGTCAGCGGCGAGAGGCCGAGGAAGATCTCCTGGTGAAGTGCGGGCAGCGACACCGAGATGCCGTTGATGCCGTTGGTCCAGCGGTCGAGCGACATCAGGATCTGCGGGAAGACGATCGCCGCCGACAGCGTGACGAAGCCGAGATGGAAATACTGGACCCGCAGCGCCGGGAAGGCGAACAGCAGGCCGCCGGCGGTCGCCGCGCCGAGCCCGATCAGCGCCGCAAGGGCGAAAGAATAATCGTGAAGGCCGAAGAAGATCGCGGTGACGTAGGCGCCCAGCCCGAGGAGGACGCCCTGGCCGAACGACTTCTGGCCGGCATCGACGAACAGGAAATTCTGGAAGATCGCCGCGGCGATGTAGATGTTGACCAGCTGGAAGGTGTGGACCCAGTAGGAATTGCCGAGGAATGACGGGCCGAAGCCGGTGACGGCAATCAGCGCTACGCCGATCCAGACCTGCTGGAGGTCCGACGAGAAGCGCGGCCGGGTGGCCGGGGCGGCGCCGCGGGCGCCGACGGTTTCGCTGATCGCCATGGTCACACCCGCCTTGCCGAGACGCGGCCGAAGATGCCCTGCGGCCTCAGCATCAGGATCGCCACGAGGACGAACAGGGAGGCCAGGTCCTGGTAGGCGCCGCCGATGCGGTATGCCGTCAGCATGGTGACGACGCCGACCAGCGGCCCGCCGACCAAGGTGCCGAGGTTGGAGCCGATGCCGCCGACGACCGCCGCGACGAAGCCGTTGAGCACGTAGCGCAGCCCGGCGTCGGAGGCGACCGAGATGACCGGCGCGACGAGGAAGCCCGCCGTGCCGACCATCAGGCCGGAAATGGCGAAGGCGACGATCTGCAGTCGCCTGACCGGCAGGCCGGCGGCACGGGCGGCGTCGAAGTCCTGCGACAGCGCGCTGATGGCGAGGCCGACGAAGGTGTGGCGCAGGAAGATGCGCAGGGCGACGAACCAGAAGACCATGCAGCCGATCGACAGCGCGTAGGCTCCGGGCGTGCGCACGCCGAGGATGCGGAAGGAGGGCACGACACCCTGGACCGTGTAGGCGAACGGCCCCTGGGTGATCATCAGCACCGCGGCGATGATCACCGAGACGGCGACGGTGGAGATCAGCCAGGAATCCTGCTCGACCGAGGAGCGCAGCGGCAGCAGCGTGATCCAGCCCTGCAGCGCCACCAGCCCGGCGATCAGGATGCCGGTGAGCGGCAGCATCAGCAGCCACCAGGCGACGCCGGTTTCGTTGGCGAGGAAGAAGGCGCCGAAGCCGCCGAGCACGAACATGTTGCCCTGGGCGAAATTGAGGATGCCGGTGGCGCCGTGGACGATGTTGAAGCTCATCGCGATCATGGCGAAGATCGACCCGATGGCGATCCCGCGGATGACGATGATGGCTATCTCGCTGAGCATGGAACCCTTTCCTCCCGGGCTGGCCGAAACCGGCGGTCGGCCGTGCTTCCGGCCCGTCCTACATCGTTTGAAGGGGCCGGACCAACATCATCCGAACGGACTAAGCGGGCCGGCCCAGGCGGCCGGCGAAGACGGCACGGGCGCCGCGCAGGCTCTCCGAGGCGGCATCGCCCGCGCTCATCGCGGCGAAGCGCGGCGCAATGATCTCGACGCTGACCGGCAGGTTCGGCGCATGGCGGTCGATCGCCGCGGCGAAGCCGGCGAGGTCGAAGGCGCCGTCGCCGCAGGAAAGACGGTTGCGCGTGTCTTCGGCCAGCGACCCGACCGGCAAGGCGGCGGCGTCGCTGACCTGGACGCTGAGTATTTTCCCGGGCGGGACCAGCGCGAGGTCGGCGAGCGGCGTTTCGCCGCGGAACAGATGCCAGCAGTCGACGACGAGGCCGGCGTTGGGCGGCGCGAGGAAATCGAGCGCCGCGCGGATGCCGGGCACGTCGCTGAAGGGAACGAACTCCAGCGCCACGACAAGGCCGCGGTCGGCGGCGCGGGCGCAGAGACGCTCGAAATGCGCCACCATCTCGCGCCTGGGAATGCGGCGACCCTGGAAATCCGCGCCGACATTGACGATCGTCGCGCCGACCGCGGCAGCCGCGGCGAAGGCGGCGCGCTCGGCGGCGGCGGCGGCAGCGTCTTCCGGCAGGAACCAGCCGGTCAGGAACTCGACGCCGCGATGGCGCATGCGGTGTCGATCGAAGAGGGCGCGGACGGCCGCGTCGTCGAGGCCGGCCGCGCGCTGCTCGAGATAGTCGCGGAAATGCAGCCAGTAGCCGGAATAGCCGGCGGCCGCGCAGGCGGCGAGCCGGTCGTCGAGGGAGTGCCGCGCCACGGCGGGGCCGCCGGGCATGACGCCGCTCAGCGTGTGGGAGGAGCACATGAAGTCGCGCATTCGACCAGCCTAGAGTAGTAGGCGAGCGCCGCCACGTCCGCCAGGACTAGGAGCGGCGGCACCGCCGCGGCCACCGGCTCCGGAACCGCGGAGAGGCCTGCCGCAACGGCACCGTTCCGCAGTTCCCCAATTTGCCGTAGTCCACACGGACGATGCGTCCGGATCGCCGCAACGGCCTCTATCGGTGCAGTCTGTCAGGAGGAGACATCTCAATGAACCATAATGGAAGCCTCGTTGCCGCACGCGCCCCGCGTCGTGCCGTCATCGGGATCGTATCGGCCGCAGTGCTGGCCCTGTCGGCCGGGACCGCGTCTGCCGAGGACACGTTCAAGCTGGGCGGCATCATGTCGGTGACCGGCGGCGGCGCGTCGATCGGCCGCTCGTCGACCGAAGCGTGGAAGCTCGCCGTCGAGGCGATCAACGCCAATGGCGGCATTCTCGGCAAGAAGGTCGAGTTCGTGCTCGCCGACACCATGACCGACCCGACGCACGGCGTCTCGGAAGCCCGCCGTCTGATCGAGAACGAGAAGGTCGAGGCGATGGTCGGCCCGGCCACCAGCCAGGAGACGATCCCGATCGTGGCCGTGACCAAGGAAGGCAAGGTCATCCAGGTCTCGACCGCAGCCTCCTCGACGCTGACCCCGGAAGTCGGCCCGTACCACTTCTCGACGTCGGTGACCGCCGCCAACCAGATGATCCCGAACATCGACTACGCGGTCGACAAGCTCGGCATCAAGAAGATCGCCATCCTGTCCGACAATGGCGGCATGTCGAAGGCCGGCGTCGCCGACATCACGGCCTACCTGAAGGACAAGAAGGGCATCGAGCCGGTCGGCGTCCAGGAATTCCCCTTCCGCACGGAGGACATGACGCCGCAGCTGCTGTCGCTGCGCAGCGCCGGCGCCGAGGCGATCCTGTTCATCGCCTCGCTGGGCGACGACTCGCGCAAGGCCCTGGAGAACAAGCTGGACATCGGCTGGGACGTGCCGCTGCTCGCCAACCAGACGATGACCAACTATGCGGTCGGCAACGTCGCGGTGATCGGCGAGGAAGCCTTCGCCAACGTCTATTCGACGCAGTTCGTCGGCATGACCTACTGCCCGTCCGACGCGGTCGGTTCGTCGCCCTTCGCCAAGTTCGTGGCGACGGCGCGCGAGAAGGTCGCCGACCTCGACAAGATGGGCGGCGCCGCGGCGCTGACGCCCTACTACATCCAGCCCCTGATCGTCGCCGCGGCGATCAACGGCGCCGGATCGGCCGAAGGCGACAAGGTGAAGGCCTGGCTCGAAGGCAATTCCGACAAGGTCGAGCTGATCATCGGCCCCGTCTCCGCCAGCGCCACCAACCACTTCCTGCCGGCGCCGTCCGCCATCAAGGTCGTCAAGAACGCCTACAAGGTGCGCGAGGACGGCCTGGTGGAACGCGCCGACTGCGCTTCCTGATCCACGCGCCAGTCTTCAGCGCAACTGTTGGCCGGGCCTTGCGCCCGGCCTTTTTCTTTTTGGCGAATGCTGCGCCGCACATGGGCAAGAACCTGTATTTGCGAGGCTATTTTTCGCCCGGCGGCGGTCATGTTGCAGTGCCGTTGACGCGAACGATGAATTTTTGACACCGCGTGGAAAAGACGTTTGACGCACTGTCGAATTAGTGACAACATCGTCAATCAAGACGGATCCGCAGCCGCCGCAACGCGGCCGCGGACTGGGAGGACGAGCCGGCAGCCCCGTCGCGCCGGCATGCGTGCAAGGTCCGGGAGGAACTGCCATGACGTTTCATTCGCGCTCGGTCGTCGAGTTCGGCCTCTTCTATTCCCGCATTTCCGAAAGCCTGCTGTCGGCGGCGCCGCTCGCCGCCACGCTCGAACTGGTCCGCGTGCAGCTGGACGCCTCGGCCGCCGCCCTCCAGATCGAGGATCGCTGGGGGAGCGGGCAGCTGCAGACGGTGATCGTCGAAGACGGCGCCGCGGACGACGCGCCGGCGGCACGGCTCGCCGGACTGCTCGAGACGAGCCACCACGTCTGCGCCGCGCGATCGAGCGAAGCCGGCGGCACGCGCTACACGCTGTGGCTGCTGCGCGACCTCGCCGACAGAAATTTCGACGCCGAGGAAGCATCCGTCTGCGAGATCGTCGTCGGCGAGATCCTGCGCGGCCGCGAGCTTTCCGCGCGCATCGGCACCAGCGAGGTCGAGCGCACGCTGTATTCGACGGTGATGGACCGCCTCGCCGTCGGCGTGGTGATCCTCGGCGCCGGCGGCAGCATATTGTGCTGCTCGCGCAAGGCGGACGAGGCGCTGTCCGAGCGCGACGGCCTCCAGCTCCAGGCCGGCAGGCTGCGCGCCACCTGCGCCAAGGAGGATCGCGAGCTGCAGGCGGCGATCAAGCTGGCGATCCAGGCGGCGGCCAGCGGCGTGCAGACGACGCGCGGCATCGCGCTGACCCGGCTGTCGGGCCAGCGCAATCTCGGCCTCGTCGTCCAGGCGATGCCGCCCGCCGCGCGCCCGGGCGCGAACGCGGCGCCGACGGTGGCGATCTTCCTGCGCGATCCGGAGGCGAATGCCGAAGTCGGCGGCGACCTGGTGCGCGAACTGTTCGACCTGACGCCGGCCGAAGCGGCTGTCGCGCGCCGGCTCGCCGCCGGCCTGTCGCTCGAGGACGCAGCCTCCTCGCTCGACATCTCGCGCAACACGGCCCGCGCGCACCTGCGCTCGATCTTCTCCAAGTCCGGCATCACCCGGCAGACCGAGCTGGTCCGCCTGATGCTCAACAGCGCCGTCGTGCTCGGCGAAAGGCCGCGCCAGGTCGCCTGACCACCCTTCACGTTCGCATCCTCCCGGCGAACAGCGGCCCGCACCGGCAATCGTGCGGGCCGCATCTGTTTCGGCGTCGCGAGACGGCCGTCAGTCGAGCGTATCGAGCAGGTCCTTCGTATAGGCCCGGCATGCGGCGAGTTCGCCCGCACGTGCCTTGAGGACCCATTCGGGATCGGCGAGCAGCGCCCGGCCGACGGCGAGCACGTCGAACTCGCCGCGTGCCAGCGGCTTCTCCAGCTGTTCGAGCGAGGCCGGCAGCGCCTCCTTCAGGCCCGGCCGGTCGAGGCCGGCACCGCCGACCATGATCACCGGAAGGCCGCCAATCTTCTTCGTCCAGCCGGCGATGGTCATGTCGTTCTCGGCCGGGAAGGCCGGTTCCCAGAAGCGCCGCGCCGAGGCGTGCAGCACGGTGAGGCCGGCATCGACCAGCGGCTCCAGGATCTCGGCGAGTTCGCCGGGCGTGTCGGCGAGCTTCACCGCGTAGTCCTGCTGCTTCCACTGCGAGAAACGCAGCGACAGCGGGAAGTCCGGTCCGACCCGGTGGCGGATTTCGCGGATGATCTCCACGGCGAAGCGGGTGCGCTGGCGCCGGCCGCCGCCGTAGCGATCGCTGCGCCTATTGGTGCGTTCCCAGAAGAACTCGTCGATGAGGTAGCCGTGCGCGGCGTGGATCTCGACGCCATCGAAGCCGAGCCGCTGCGCGTCGGCCGCGGCCCTGGCATAGGCGTCGACGACTTCGGCGATGTCGGCCTCGGTCATCTCCCGCGTCGGTTCGGGATGGTTGGTGAAGGCGTTGAGGTTTTCCGACGGGCCGAAGCCCGGAACGCCCTTCACCGGACCCATCCAGGACTGGCGGAAGGAGCCGGTGTGCCAGAGCTGCGGGAAGATGCGGCCGCCGGCGCCGTGCACGGCCTTCAGCACGCTCGCCCAGCCGTCGAGCGCAGCCTCGCCGGCGAAGAAGGGCACGCCGTCGTAGCTCGCCGCGCTCGGGTGGCCGATATAGGTGCCTTCGGTGATGATCAGGCCGACGCCGTTCTCGGCGCGGCGGCGATAGTAGGCGGCGACGCCTTCGTGCGGCACGCCGTCGGGGCACAGGTAGCGCGACATCGGCGCCATGGCGATGCGGTTGGCGAGTTCCAGCGGTCCCAGCCGGACGGGACGGAAAAGCGCCGCGGCCGTCGCGGCCTCAGCGGACGCGGTTCGCATGGATCTCGTTGCCGCGACGCATCGTCTCGATGAAGGACTCCAGCGGTGCCGGCTCGGCGATCGGCGCATCCGATGCGCCCTGCCTCGCCCAGAACTCCTTCCACGAGGGAAACAGCGCGTGGAAGGCACCCTCGTAGGGCTCGCGGCCCGGCCAGCGCATCTTGCGCTGCCCGACCGGCGGCTTGTTGAGATCCGTCGCGTACCAGTAGAGCGGCTGGCGGCGGCGGAAATACCAGCGGCCGGCGTCGCGGCGGTAGGTGTCGTAGTACATCATCTGCATGATGACCCACTCCGCGCCGGTCTCGTGCTCGTTCTTCGAATAGACGACGCCGACCGCGTTGTCGGCGTCGACGAACTCGACGATCGTCGTGCCGACATGGTGCGAGGTGCCGTCGAACTGCTTGCGCATCGTCTCGTCCAGCCAGTCGCGCAGCGCCTGGCGGCCGACGCGGCCGCCGCCGGCCGGCACGTCGGCGACGAACAGATTGGCCATGGCGTCCATGTCGCGCATGTCCAGCGCGAGCGAATATTTCGAGATGAGCTGGCGGATCTCGTCGCGCGATTCCAGCCGGTCGAGCCGTTCGCGGATGTCGTTCAGGTCGTCGCCCATCGCCCCGGCCTCAGAAGTAGTAGCGGCCGATGATGTCGGCGACGCAGGCGGGCTTGGTGGCGCCCTCGATCTCGATGGTGACGCGGCAGGTGGTCTGCACGGCGTCGTCGCCGATCGGCTCGGCCTTGACCAGCTCGCCGACGGCGCGGACGCGGCTGCCGACCGGCACGGGTGCCGGAAAACGCAGCCTCTCGGCGCCGTAGTTGACGCCCATCTTCATCTCGCGTGCCTCGATCAGCTCGGGCAGGAACATGTTGATCAGAGAGAAGGTGAGGTAGCCGTGGGCGATCGTCGTGCCGAACGGCCCCTGCTTCGCCCGCTCCGGATCGACGTGGATCCACTGATGGTCGCCGGTCGCCTTGGCGAACAGGTCGACGCGGTCCTGCTTGACCGAGAGCCAGCCGCTCGGCCCGAGCTTCGTGCCGACGGCGACGACCGCCTCGGCCGGCGAGGAGAAGACGAAGGGCGCGGTCATGCGCGCTGGCTCGACACGGAGACGATCTCGCCGACCATGTAGCCGGCATAGTCGGAAGCGAGGAACATCATGACGTTGGCGACTTCCCAGACTTCCGCCGCGCGGCCGAACGCCTCGACCTTCGACAGGGCCTCCAGCTCCTCCGGCGTCGACGCCTTCTTCAGGAAGTCGTGCATGGCGATCGAAGGCGATACGGCGTTGATGCGGATACCGTGCTCCGCCGCCTCGAGACCCGAGCAGCGGGTGAAGGCCATGACGCCGGCCTTGGCGGCGGCGTAGTGCGACTGGCCCTTCTGCGCCCGCCAGCCGAGCACCGAGGCGTTGTTGACGATGGCGCCGCGCCTGCGCGGGATCATCACCTTCAGCGCGGCGCGGGTCATGCGCATCGTGCCGGTCAGCGTCACGTCGATGACCCTCAGCCATTCCTCGTCGCTCATGTCGACGACGTTCTTCAGCCCGCCGAGCCCGGCGTTGTTGATCAGCACGTCGATGCCGCCGAGCTTCTCTTCCGCCGCCGCGACCAGCGCCTGGACCTGACCCTCGTCGGTGACGTTGCAGATCTGGTGGAAGACCGGCGTCGACGGCGCCAGCGCCCTCAGCCGCTCCGCCGCCTCGCCGAGCCGGCGCTCGTGGATGTCGGAGATGAAGATCGCGCGGCAGCCCTCCTCGACGGCCTTCCTGGCCGCGGCAAAGCCGATGCCGACGCCGGCCGCGGCGGTGATCAGCACGCTGCGGCCCTTCAGCAGGCCGTGGCCCTCGACATAGTCCGGAACGGGAACGCTCATGCCTGGCCCCTCACTTCTTGCCGGCGAAGTCGGCGTCGCGCTTCTCGACGAAGGCGTCGCGGGCCTCCTGCGATTCCGCCGTCAGGTAGGCCTGCGCGGTAAAGCCCTGCTCCCAGCGGTAGTGGCGCTCGAGATCGCCATCCTCGACGCCGTTGAGCGCCTCCTTGGCCAGCCGGATCATCGTCGGGCTCTTCGCCGCGATCTTCGCGGCGAGCTCGAAGGCGGCGGCGCGCAGCTCCTCGCGCGGCACGATCCTCTCGACGGCGCCGAGCCGGTAGGCCTCCGCCGCGTCGATCATCTCGCCGGTGAAATACATCTGGCGGACCTTCTGCAAGGGGAACATGCGCTGCAAGTGGGCGCCGGCGCCCAGCGCGCCGCGGTCGACCTCGGGTACGCCGAACTTCGCATCCGGCGCGGCGAGGATGATGTCGACCGAGCCGCAGATGCCGATGCCTCCGCCGAGTACGTAGCCGTGCACGGCCGCGATCGCCGGCTTCAGGCCGCGGTGCAGCGCGCGGAAGGTCTCGTAGTTGCCGGCATTGACCTCGACGATGCGGTCGGGATGCGCCTGCAATTCCTTGACGTCGACGCCGGCGCAGAAGCCGCGGCCCTCGGCGCGGACGACGATGACGCGCACGGCGTCGTCGGCGTTCAGCCGGTCGATCTCCCGGCTGAAGGCGCGCCAGCCCTTCGAATCCATCGCGTTGACCGGCGGGTTCTCGATGACGAGTTCGGCGATGCCCGCCTCGACCTTCGACCAGAACTGGTTGCCCACGGAATTCCTCCTCAGTTGGCCTCGGACAGCGCCGACAGTGCCGCGATCCTGGCCCGTGCCTCTTCGACGATGCCGCCGATCAGTTCGGCGCAGCTCTCCAGCCGGTCGATGCGCGCCGCGACCTGGCCCGACGGCAGCAGGCCGTGGACCGGATCGCCGGCGACGACGCCGCGCTGCACCAGCGTCGGCAGGTTGGCGGCCATCACGGTCGAACGGAAGCCGCCGTCGTCGCCCGACATGACGCGCAGCGCCAGCTTCGCCATGCCGACCGGGCCGAGCCCGGCCTCCTTGCCCCAGCGGCGGGCGTAGCGCGCGCTCATGGCGAGCCTTGCCGGCAGCGCCATCTCCTCGATGCGCTTCAGTTCCTCGTTCTCGATGAAGCGCTGCGGCAGGCCGTCGACGGCGGTCGACACCTTGATCTGGGAAGCGTCCTTCGTCTTCAGGTAGCGGTCCAGCGTCGAGCGCGGTACCGGCGAATCGGTGGTCATCAGGAAGCGCGTGCCCATGGCGATGCCCGCCGCACCGAAGGCCAGCGCGGCGACCAGGCCGCGCCCGTCGGCGAAGCCGCCGGCCGCCACCACCGGCACCTTCACCGCGTCGAGCACCTGCGGCAGGAGGATGGTCGTCGGCACCGCGCCGGTATGGCCGCCGCCCTCGCCGCCCTGGATGGTGACGATGTCGGCGCCGAGCTCGACGGCCTTCACCGCGTGCTTCAGCGCGCCCACCGTCGGCATGCAGACGATTCCGGCGTCCTTCAGCCGCCGGATCGTCTTCGCATCGGGGCCGCGGCCGTAGGAGACGGCGCGCACCTTGTTGCGGATGACGGCCTCCAGCACCTCCTCGGCATTCGGCTGGAACATGTGGAAGTTGACGCCGAACGGCCGGTCGGTGCGCGCCTTCACGTCGGCGATCGCCGCCTCGACCTTGCCCGGCTCGATGGTGGCGCCGGCGAGGAAGCCGAAGCCGCCGGCGTTGCAGGTCGCCGCCGTCAGCCTGGCGTCGGCGACCCAGCCCATGGCCGTCTGCACGATGGGATAGCGGCTGCCGAGGAGATCGCAGAGGATCGTGTGGAGCGGGCCGGACATGGCGGGATGCGGTTCCTCTTCGGAATGTTGTTACCCTGATGCGGGCCGCCGCTCCAAGCGGCATCGTCCGAATGTACTAGCGGGCGAGGGCGGCCGGATTGTCTGTCCCCGTGAGCGGAAGGACCGTCGGATAGGAGCACCCCCACCCCTACCCCTCCCCACGAGGGGGGGAGTCGCCAACGCCACGGCCTTCGGGCCACAAGCGGAAGCCTTGCAGAATCTCCCTCCCCCTTGTGGGGAGGGGTAGGGGTGGGGGTACCGTCCGTATCGTATTTCCGACGGAGCGCCGGCCTCAGTAGAAGACGCGGCCGCCGTTGACCATCAGGGTCTGGCCGGTGATGAAGCGCGCTCTGTCGCTGGAGAGGAAGACGACCGCGTTGGCGATGTCCTCGGGCTCGCACAACTCGCCGAGGGGGATAGCGTTCTTCGCCCGCTCGTAGGCGTCCTTGGGGATGCGCTGCATGGCGCGCGTGTTGGTCGGGCCGGGGCAGACCGCGTTGACGTTGACCTTGAACGGCCCGAGTTCGCGCGCCAGCGCCCGGGTGAAGCCGAGCACGCCGGACTTGGCGGCGGCGTAGTCGACCGTGCCGATGTCGCCGTTCATCGCCGAATCCGACGAGATCGAGACGATCTTGCCGAAGCGGCGCTCGCGCATGTCCTCGACCACCTGGCGCGAGCACATCAACGTCGTCATCAGCGACACGCCGACGACGAATTCCAGGGTCTCGGGCTTCGCCAGGTAGAACTCGGAATAGTTCTCGCGCGCCGTCTGGCCGATGTTGTTGGTGAGCATGCCGACCGGGCCGAGCTCGGCACGAACGCGGGCGAAGCTGTCCGCGACCTGCCTCTTGTCGGTCATGTCGCCGGAAAGCGCCAGGACGCGCACGCCGTGGCGGCGGGCCTCCTCGGCGGTCTCGCCGAGCGGGCCTTCCTCGCGGTCCATGATGGCGACGTCGGCGCCCTCGGCGGCGAAACCGAGCGCGATGGCGCGGCCGATGCCGTTGGCACCGCCGGTAACGACCGCGACGCGGCCTGCGAACTGTCTGGTCAAGGTCGTTCCTCCCGTATCGTTCAGATGTTCATGCCGCCGCGCGAAAACAGCGACAGGCGGCCGTAGGACAGGTCCGCCGGGCCTGCGGCGCCGTGCGGGCTCGCCGCGGCGAAGCTTTGGTAGGCCTCCGCGCTCGCCGGGCGGCGCGTCGCCCAGTCGAGCGTGACGCAGCGGCCGAGGAAGCGCCATTCGCCGTCGCGGCGGGCGAAGCGGTCGAGGCTGCGGCTGCCGGTGACGATCTCCTCGGCGCCGTCGAGCGTGCGGTGATAGTTCAACTTGTAGACCTCGCCCTCGGCGTAGTCGCCGTCGACGGCGAACAGCGCGTTGGTCACGTAGTGAACCGTCGCCTGCCAGTTCGACAGCGCCGTCTCGACCCAGGCGACGTATTCGTCCGGCGAGCCGGTGAACATGTCGCCGTGCTCCTCCAGCGCGTCGTCGTGATAGAGCGAGCGCAGCAGGACGAAGTCGCGGCGGTCGCAGGCGCGCGAATAGGTGTCGACGAGGCGCCTGAGGCAGTCGCGGGC
>CALFXR010000121.1 GCA_937958475.1 uncultured Mesorhizobium sp.
TGCCCCGTCGGCGGCGGCGGCCTGATCGGCGGCGTCTCGCTCGCCTTCCACTACCTTTCGCCGGAAACGCAAATCGTCGCCGTCGAACCCCAGGGCTTCAACGGCATGGGCAACTCGCTCGCCCACGGCGCCATCGAGACCATGCCGCTCGGCGGAAAATCGATCTGCGACGGCCTGATGGCGCGTGCGCCGGGCAAGGCGCCCTTCGCCGCGATGACGCTCGCCGGCGCGCAGGGCCTCGCCGTCGACGATGCGTCCGTGCGACGGGCGATGAAGTTCGCCTTCGAAAGGCTGAAGCTCGTGCTGGAGCCGTCGGGCGCCGCCTCGCTGGCCGGCCTGATGGGCGGAACGATCGACGTCGCCGGCAAGACCGTCCTCGTCATCGCCAGCGGCGGCAACGTCGCGCTCGCCGACTTCGAGAGGCACCTAGCCGATGCTTGAGGCGGATTTCGTCATCGTCGGTTCCGGCTCCGCCGGTGCCGCCCTCGCCTACCGGCTGGCCGAGGACGGACGCCACAGCGTCATCGTCATCGAGTACGGCGGCACCGATATCGGCCCGCTGATCCAGATGCCCTCGGCGCTGTCCTATCCGATGAACATGAGGCTCTACGACTGGGGATTCCGCACCGAGCCGGAACCGCATCTCGGCGGCCGCACGCTGGCGACGCCGCGCGGCAAGGTGCTGGGCGGGTCGTCTTCGATCAACGGCATGGTCTATGTGCGCGGCCATGCCCGCGACTTCGACCACTGGGCCGAGCAGGGTGCTGCCGGCTGGTCGTTCGCCGACGTGCTGCCCTACTTCAAGCGCATGGAGCACGCCCACGGCGGCGAGGAGGGCTGGCGCGGCACCGACGGCCCGCTCCACGTCAACCGTGGACCGCGCCGCAACCCGCTCTACCACGCCTTCGTCGAGGCGGGGCGCGAGGCGGGCTTCGAGACGACCGAGGACTACAACGGATCGAAGCAGGAAGGCTTCGGCCCGATGGAGCAGACCATCCACCAGGGTCGCCGCTGGTCGACGGCTAACGCCTATCTGCGGCCGGCGCTGAAGCGCGGAAACGTTCGTATCGTCAACGGCTTGGCGCGGCGCGTGACGATCGAGAATCAGCGCGCCACCGGCGTCGAAATTGACGTTAAGAATCAGATTCAGGTCGTTCGCGCACGACGCGAGGTCGTCCTTGCCGCCTCGTCGATCAACTCGCCGAAACTGCTCCTGCTGTCGGGCGTCGGACCGGCGGAGCATCTCAGGGAAAACGGCATCGCGGTCGTCGCCGACCGGCCGGGCGTCGGCCGGAACCTGCAGGACCATCTGGAACTCTACATCCAGCAGGAAGCGATCCGGCCGGTCACGCTGCACTCGAAGCTCAACCTGTTCTCGAAGGGGCTGATCGGCGCCGAGTGGCTGTTCTTCAAGAGCGGTCTCGGCGCGACCAACCATTTCGAATCGGCCGCTTTCATCCGCTCGAAGGCCGGCGTCGACTATCCCGATATCCAGTATCATTTCCTGCCCGCGGCGATGCGCTACGACGGCAAGGCCGCGGCGAAGTCGCACGGCTTCCAGGCGCATGTCGGCCCGATGCGCTCGAAGTCGCGCGGCTCGGTCACCCTGCGCGGTCCCGATCCGCGCGCCATGCCGGTGATCCGCTTCAACTACATGTCGCACCCTGACGACTGGAGCGACTTCCGCCACTGCATCCGGCTGACCCGCGAGATCTTCGGCCAGGCCGCCTTCGATCCCTACCGCGGCAGGGAGATATCGCCGGGAAGCCACGTCGTCACCGACGATCAGCTCGACGACCATATCCGCGAGCACGTCGAGAGCGCCTATCATCCGTGCGGCAGCTGCCGCATGGGCCGCGCCGACGATCCGACGGCGGTGGTCGATGCGGAATGCCGGGTCATCGGCGTCGAGGGCCTGCGCGTCGCCGATTCCTCGATCTTCCCGCGCGTCACCAACGGCAATCTGAACGCCCCGTCGATCATGACCGGCGAGAAGGCCGCCGACCACATCCTCGGCAGGCCGATGCTGCCGCCGTCGAACCAGGAGCCGTGGATCAACCCGCGCTGGCGGGAGAGCGACCGGTGACCGGCGCGCGTCTGCGCGCTGTCCCGTCAGGATTCGTCGACGATCTCGACGACGAGGCGCTTGCCGACCGCGCGGGCCGCCTTGTCGAGCGTTTCGAGGGACACGGCCGTGTTCGTCGGATCGATGACGCGATCGAACTGCGAGCGGCTCGTGCCCATCCGCGCTGCCACCTCGCTCTTGGAGAGTTCGCGCTCCTGCCGCGCCTTTTCGATCTGCCAGGAAAGGACGCGCTTGATCGCTTCGCCATACACCTCGTCCCGCTCGCCGGTCTCTTCGAGAAGATTCTCGAGGCTACCGCCAAGGGGCGCGTTACGGCCATTCAGCGAATTCGTCATCTTCGATCACCTGTTCCCTTGTCCGCCGCCGGAGCCACGCCTGAAGTCCTTCAGCCGCTCGCTCGCGAGGCGTATCGCGTCGTCCTGCCGGCCCTTGCCGTCGATGCCGTGCAAAAGCAGCATGACGCCGCCTTCGACGGCAAAATAGGTCCGCGCCTCGACTTTTCCGGAGCGGATCGTCGACCTGACCTCGTGGACGCCGTCGCGAAGCGCACGACTGACGGGCATTCCCACCGGCCATCCGAACTCGACGGTGGCGATATCCTTGCCGACGATCTTGCGATCGGCGCTCGACAGGGAGAGAAGCCAGCTCCTTACCGGTTCACTTCCGGCATCACTGCGGTAAAATCGGGCCACGATCCGCTTCATTGCCCAATACGTACCGTATACGGTACCTTTCTGCAACAGAATCGAACACTCGTCGGGGAAAAACCATGAAAGCCCAGCCGAAAGCGTCGCACTACGTCAACGGACGCTATGTCGAGGACGAACGCGGCGATCCGCTGCCGGTCATCTACCCGGCGACGGGCGAGACGATCGCCACCCTCCACGCGGCGACCGAAAACGTCGTCGAACTGGCCGTCGAGGCGGCGCGCGCGGCGCAGCCCGTCTGGGCGCGGATGAAGCCGGTGGAGCGCGGCCGCATCCTCAGGCGCGCGGCCGACATCCTCAGGGCACGCAACGACGAACTGGCGCGGCTGGAGACCCTCGACACCGGCAAGGCCATCCAGGAAACCCTCGTCGCCGACCCGGCCTCGGCTGCCGACGCGCTGGAGTTCTTCGGCGGCGCGGTCGCGGCCTTCAACGGCGAGTACGTCGATTTCGGCGGATCCTTCGCCTATACGCGGCGCGAGCCGCTTGGCGTGTGCGTCGGCATCGGCGCGTGGAACTATCCGATCCAGGGCGCCGGGTGGAAGTCGGCGCCGGCGCTGGCCATGGGCAACGCCATGGTCTTCAAGCCGTCCGAGAACACGCCGCTGTCGGCGCTGGCGCTGGCCGAGATCTACACCGAGGCCGGGCTTCCCGACGGGCTGTTCAACGTCGTCCAGGGCTACGGCGCGGTCGGCGCGGCACTCGCCTCGCATCCGGTCGTGGCGAAAGTGTCGCTGACCGGCTCGGTGCCGACGGGCAGGAAGGTGCTGGCGCTGGCCGGCTCGCACATGAAGCATGCCACCATGGAACTCGGCGGCAAGTCTCCGCTGATCGTCTTCGACGACGCCGACGTCGAGAACGCGGTGGGCGGCGCCATGCTCGGCAATTTCTACTCGACCGGTCAGGTCTGTTCCAACGGCACCCGCGTCTTCGTCCAGGACGGCATCTACGATCGCTTCCTCGACAGCCTGACGCGCCGGACCAAGGCGATCCGCATCGGCGATCCGCTCGATCCGGAGACCCAGATGGGGCCGCTGATCAACAAGGCGCAGCACGACAAGGTCAACGGCTACGTCGCCATCGGCCGGCAGGAAGGCGCGACGCTGCATTGCGGCGGCGGCATTCCGAGGCTTCAGGGCTTCGAGAACGGCTTCTTCATCGAGCCGACGGTTTTCACCGGCGTCGAGGACGGCATGCGCATCGCCCGCGAGGAGATCTTCGGTCCCGTCATGGCGGTGCTGCGCTTCTCCGACGAGGACGAGGTCGTCGAGCGCGCCAACGACAGCGAATTCGGCCTTTCCGCCGGCGTCTTCACGCGCGACCTGCCGCGCGCCCACCGCGTCGTCGGCGATCTCCAGGCCGGCACCTGCTGGATCAACACCTACAATCTGGCGCCGGTCGAGATCCCGTTCGGCGGCGCCAAGCAGTCCGGCATCGGGCGGGAAAATTCGCTTGCCGCGCTCGGCCACTACTCGCAGCTGAAGTCTGTCTACGTCGAGACCGGCGACGTGGTCAGCCCCTACTGAACGCGTCCTCGCCGCGCGCCGGGTTCGCGCTGCGGAAAATCAACTGTCGCCGTCGGCCAGGGCTCCGTTGCGCTTCATGTAGGCGCTGAGCGCCGTGACGATGTGGTAGAAGATGCTCGCCGGCGCGTCGGTGGCGAGTGAGCGGCCCCGTTCGTCGATCAGGTCGAGCCACAGGCCGCGGGGTGCGGGATCGAGGTGCCAGCGGAACAGCCGCCCGACCCTGGCCTCGATTTCCGGCTTCAGGTCGGGACCGCCGGTGTCGTCGAGCGCCATCGCCGCCTTGATCGCCTCGGTCTGCGGCCAGCTGCGCGACGTCCGCTCGAGCGGGATGCCGTCGCGGGAGACCGCGCCGTAGGCCAGACCGGTCGCCCGGTTGAGGCCGTTGGCGATCGCCGAGGCATAGAGCTTGCGGGCGAAACCGATCAGGTCCTTCTGGCCGCTCTGCCGGGCGAATTCGACGAGCAGCGCCGCCCATTCGAAATGGTGCCCAGGCTCGGTCCACTGTCCCTTCTCGCCTGTCGCCGGTTTCCAGTCGTCGTCGAAATATTCGCCGATCGTCCACGAGTCCGCGTCGAAGAAGTGGCTGCGGAACAGGTCGATGATCCGCGCGGCGCGGCGCAGGTACTGCCGGTTTCCGGTCGCCTCGTGCCAGGCGAGGAACGCCTCGAGCAGATGCATGTGGGGATTGGTCCGGCGCAGCCCCTGCCCCTGCGACGTCTCCAGGAAGCCGCGCATGTTATGGTCCTCGAGCGCCTCGTCGAGGAATGCGAAGGTCTCTTCGCCGAGCCGCAGCGCTTCGGTGTTGCCCGCCCGGTGCGCGTGTGCCAGCGCCAGCAGTACGCAGGCGTGGTCGTAGGCGTCTTCCGTCGGGTCGACGACCGTGCCGTCGATGGCGAGCGTTCGTACCCATCCGCCGCCGGGCGTGCGCCCTTTGGCCGAGATGAACTCGACGCCGTGGGCGACGAGCCGGTCGGCCGGTCCGTCCCAGCCATACAGCTTGGCGACCGAGAAGGCGAAGATCTGCCGCGCCATGGTGCGCATGCGCTTCGGCCTGAGCACCGGCCGCCCGTCGAAGCCCAGGGCCTCGTAGTACCCGCCGTGCCGCGTGTCGATGGCCAACGACGACCACACCGGCAGCGCCTCCTCAAACAGCCAATGCCTCACGCGCGGCATCCAGGCGCCGTTTCGCAGCACGCGGTCCTGGGAGGGGGTGTAGCGCGTCTCCAGGCGCCCGTTCTTCTCCAGTTCTTCCACGATCTTCTTGACGTGCTGGCTGTGGCTGACGGGTGCCACGAAGGTGGCGTCGGCCGTGGATACCACGGCCATGTCGCGAAGGCCGATGGCGGTGACCAGGCGGCCGTCGCTGCGCAGGTAGGAGTTTTCGCAGTCCAGCGCGACAATGTCGCCGACGACGACGTTGCCGTCACCGTCCGACGGGCCTACGTCGAGCAGCGATTGCCAGGATCCGAGATCGTTCCAGCGGAAGCTGGCGCGAACCATGGCGATGCCGTGCAGCCGTTCGACGACGGCATAGTCGATGGAGGTCGACGGGACCGCCTCGTAGCGGGCGAGCGGCAGGTATAGGCCTGATACCTCTCGGTTGGCCGCGCGGAAGGCGGCCTCGACGCCGTTCCAGATGTCCGGCCTCAGGCGCAGGAAGGCGTCGCGCATGGTCCCGGCACGGAACAGGAAGATGCCCGCGTTCCAGTAGAAGTTGCCTGCTGCGAGATAGGCCTCCGCCCGCTGCAGGTCGGGCTTCTCGACGAAGCGGGCGACGTCCGCCACGTCGACGTCGCCCGACGCCGCGGTCTCGATGTAGCCATAGCCGGTCTCCGGGTGTACCGGGCGGATGCCGAATACGACGAGGCGTCCTGCCAGCGCAGCCGGCACCCCGCGTTCGATCGTCGCCCAGAACTGGTGATCCGTGGAAATTTCGTGATCGGACGGCACGACGAGCACGAGGTCGTCCCCGTACAATGCAAGGGCGTGCATTGCCGCCACAGCCACCGCGGCAGCCGTATTGCGGCCGGTCGGCTCGAAGATGGCGCCGTCGATGTCCAGTCCGGCGAGGTCGTCGCGGACGAGGGCGGCGTGGCGTTCCGAGGCAATGACGAAGACCGGCGTCTCGCCTTCCACGCGCGCCTTCAGGCGCCGCACCGTCTTGGACAGCATCGAGCCGTTGCCGGCGAGATCATGAAACTGCTTCGGATTGTCCTCGCGCGACAAGGGCCACAAGCGCGAGCCGACGCCGCCGCTCATGACGAAACAGGCGATCCGTTCCCGCATATGCGCCGACGCTCCCTCCGCTTGCCAAGCAAGCCCGATATTGCGGCTGAATACCAGACAAAGGTTGCGCAATGACGAAGCGCGTGCCGCCATCTCGGGAGCACGCTCTCATATCGTATTGGAAATAGCCGGCTTTCGCACTTGCAGGATCATCGTATGGCGGCTATATGCACGCCCGTCTGGTCGCGGAGTGTAGCGCAGCCTGGTAGCGCACATCGTTCGGGACGATGGGGTCGCAGGTTCAAATCCTGCCACTCCGACCAGACCGGTCCCCTTCCGTTTTCAAGGGCCTGGCGGCTCAGACTGCAACAATCCCACCACCGAAAGACAGACGCCCAGTGCGGCCGCCGCAGGCCGATGGCGCGCCCTTGCCGTTGCCCCTCTTCGCCGCGCGTCACGCGATCCGGGCGACCACCGCCGAGCGGCCGGCCAGCGTCAGCGTCTTCGCCCCGATCGAATGCTCCCCGACAGACAGAAGAACCGCTTCCGCCCCGGCGGGACGCCGCACCCTCGCCTCCTGGTCGGCGAAGTTGAAGCCGCACAGGATCGCATCGTCGCCCGAGCGGCGTTCGAACAGCAGCACATCGGCGCTCGAGGGCAGGAAGCGCAGCGTTCCCGCGCGCAGCGCCTCGCTCTCCTGGCGCAGTTCCAGAACGCGCCGGTACCACGCCAGCACCGAGCCGCCGTCCCTTTCCTGGACGTCGACCGCGGCGGCGGCATGGGCGGCGGGGATCGGCAGCCACGGTCTGCCGGCCGTGAAGCCGGCGTTCGCGGCATCGTGATTCCACACCATCGGCGTGCGGCAGCCGTCGCGCCCCTTGAAGGCCGGCCAGAAGCGGATGCCGTAGGGATCGCGCAAGTCCTCGTAGGCGATCTCCGCCTCCTCGAGACCCAGTTCCTCCCCCTGATAGAGGCAGATCGAGCCGCGCAGCGCGGCGAGCAGCAGGATGGCGAAACGCGCCGTCCGGTCCGGATCCCCGTTTTTTTTGGTGAGGCGGGTGGGGTGGCGGGGGACGTCGTGGTTGGACAACGACCAGCAGACCCAGCCGTCGCGGACCGTGGTTTCGAAGCCCTCGATGCATTTGCGCAGGTGCGCGGCCGAAAATTCCGGGCCGAGCAGGTCGAACGTGTAGCACATCTGCAGCAAATCGCTGCCGGAGGTGTATTCGGCGAC
This sequence comes from uncultured Mesorhizobium sp., assembly GCA_937958475.1. Classification (GTDB taxonomy): domain Bacteria; phylum Pseudomonadota; class Alphaproteobacteria; order Rhizobiales; family Rhizobiaceae; genus DUSC01. Next base: position 7,780 of record CALFXR010000121.1, read on the forward strand.
CGTTTTCAGCGAGCGGTCTCCATCCCCCACTTCGCCGACCGCGGCATGGGCGCCGTACTCCTTCAAAAGCGCCCTGAAACGGCGCAGAAAGGCGATATTCTCGGGCTGCGACTTGTCGTGGACGTGGTCCTGGTAGCCGTAGGGGTTGGTTTCGGGGACGTCGTTGCCCTTAATGCGTCTCAGCGGCGGGTTGTCGCGCAGCCGGCGGTCGTGGAAGTAGTAGTTGACGGCATCGAGCCTAAAACCGTCGACGCCGCGCTCCAGCCAGAAGCGCACGGTTTCCAGCACCGCGTCCTGCACGTCCGTATTGTGGAAGTTGAGATCCGGCTGCGAGGCGAGGAAGTTGTGGAGGTAGTACTGCCGGCGCGTGCCGTCCCATTCCCAGGCCGAGCCGCCGAACACCGACAGCCAGTTGTTGGGCGGCGTGCCGTCCTTCTTCGGCTCGGCCCAGACGAACCAGTCGGCCTTCGGGTTGGTGCGGTCGCGGCGGCTCTCGACGAACCAGGCGTGGCGCTCGGAGACGTGCGACAGGACCTGGTCGATGATCACCTTCAGTCCGAGCCGGTGCGCCTCGGCGATCAGCCGGTCGAAATCGTCCATCGTGCCGAACATCGGGTCGACGGCGCAGAAATCCTCGACGTCGTAGCCCATGTCGGCCATCGGCGACTTGAAGAAGGGCGACAGCCAGACGACGTCGACGCCGAGCGAGGCGATGTAGGCGAGCCGACGCGTCACGCCGGCGAGATCGCCGACGCCGTCGCCGGTCGTGTCCTGGAAGGAGCGCGGATAGACCTGGTAGATGACGCAGCCGCGCCACCATTCGTCTTCGGCCTTCATTCGATCACCTCCGTGAACTCCTCGAAGATTACGATCGAGCGGCCGGGAAGATGCCAGCTTCCCTCGCCGATGTCGCGCGGTTCGCTATCCGAAGCGATCGCCGGCCGCCAGCCCCCGCCCGCGGCGACGGGCAGGGAAAAGACCGTGGCGCGGCGGTCGCCATTGATGGCGACGGCGACGCGCCGCGCATCGTTCCGTTGCCTCGCCCCCTCCACCGCCGGAGCCTGTCCACGGGCCGGCCTCTGGCCGGACCCGAGGGGCGGTCCCCCTCCCCCGCTCCGCGGGGGAGGATCCAGCGCCACACGCGGCGCGGCCAGCACCATGACCAGGCGATGGCGGTGCGGATCGTTCCAGTCGGCCTCGGCCAGCGCATGGCCGGTCTCGGTGATCCAGGCGACGTCGGGATGCGTGCTTCCCGGCTCCGGCTTCCCCGTGAGAAAGGCGGTGTCGCACAGCGCGGGAAAGCGGCGGCGCAGCGCCGACAGCGCGGCGACGAACGCCTCCAGCTCGCGGTCGCGGCCCCTCCAGTCGAGCCAGGTGGTGTCGTTGTCCTGGGCGTAGCTGTTGTTGTTGCCGTGCTGGGTGCGGCCGAATTCGTCGCCGGCGGTCAGCATGATCGTGCCACGCGAGCAAAACAGCGTGGCGAGCAGCGCGCGGACGTCGCGGCGGCGGTGCGAAACGATCGCCGGGTCGTCGCTCGGTCCTTCGACGCCGTTGTTCCAGGAATGGTTTTCGCCGTGGCCGTCGCGGTTGTCTTCGCCGTTCGCGCGGTTGTGGCGGTCGCGATAGGCGACCGTGTCGGCGAGCGTCATGCCGTCATGGGCGGCGACGAAGTTGACCGTTCGGGTTGTTGGCCGGCCGGAGCGGGCGAAGACGTCGGACGAGCCGGCGAGACGGGTGGCGAGCGCGCCCAGCGTGCCGGGATCGCCCTTCCAGAAGCGGCGCAGGTCGTCGCGGGCGCGGTCGTTCCATTCGAGGAAGGGCGGCGGGAACTCGCCCAGCCGATAGCCGCCCGGGCCGATGTCCCACGGCTCGGCGATCAAAACGCGGCCCGCCAGCAGCGGATCGGCGGCGATTTCGCGCAGAAGTGCTGCGTCCGGGTCGAAGCCGGCGTCGGTGCGGCCGAGCACGGTGGCCAGGTCGAAGCGGAAACCCTCGACGCCGGCGGCGCGGACGAAATGGCGCAGCGTGTCGAGGATCATGGCGCGGACGAC
>CALFXR010000122.1 GCA_937958475.1 uncultured Mesorhizobium sp.
CGACGACGCCGGCCGCGGCCAGCGGGTTGGCGGCATGAATATCCCAGGCAACGGTCGCCGCTTCGCCAGCGGCCAACCGAGGCAGTAGCTCGCCTTTCGCCGCCGCGCTGCCCACGGCCTCGACCAGCGGTGCGGCCATGCAGGCAGTCGACCAAAGCGGAAGCGCGGCGAGCCGCCGGCCGGCGGCTTCCATCAGCAGTATGAGCTCGGTCTGGCCAAGTCCAAGGCCTCCAAAGGCCTCCGGAACAGACATCGCGCACCATCCGAGCTCGCCCGCAACCGAGCGCCACAGCGATGCGTCGAAGCCGTCGCCGGCAGCGACCACAGCGCGCACGTGCTCGGACGACGAGCGGTCCGCCAGCAGGCGCGTCGCCTCGTCCCGGATCATCTGCTGGTCGTCGCTCAGAACGAGGTTCATGCCTATCCCTAGTTGCCCGCCGGCATCGGACCCTTTTCGCGATGCCAGCCCGCTGCGCGACAAGCATCGTCCGAACGGACAACCGATGCCAGTGCCTCAGGAGGCCGTGAAGGTCATCTCGGTCCGGCGGTGCGCAAAGCGCCAGCCTTCAGCGGTCAGCACGAACCTGTCGAAATAGCGCCCGACGACGCGCGGCACCAGCGAGGCGGCGTCGTTGCGGCGTGTGCCGTGATAGGAGAATACGGCCGTGCCGCCTGCAGACCGCTCGTCATGCACGTCGATCAGCACGTTCTGTGCGATGTGGATCGTCGTGTCGGTCCGCGGCTTGGCATCGAGATAGGCGCGAATGGCAGCGCGGCCCTGAACCGGCCCGCGCCACGTTTCCCAAACGGCATCTTCCGCCCACAGGCCCGCCAGTTCCTCGTGGCGATAGCCGTCGACCAGAACGCAGAAGCGGAGAATCAGCCTCTCGCAGGCCCGTTCGATCTGCATCCGATGCCCTTCGTCCATCCGAAATCCTCCGATATGCCGTTGCATACCCGCGGCCTTTCGCGCGCGCATCCTGCAAATGAACGATGAGGGGCCGTCGTGAGTCCCGGATAGTGCGCACCCGGAGGATGATCGATGCCCGAGGCGAACGATAGGCTGGCAGAGCGCATGTCGCGGCTCGAAAGGCATGTCCGTCGGCTGGAAGACCAGGTCGAGATATACCAGCTCCTGGCCAGCTACGGACCGGCCGTCGACAGCCGCAGCGGCGAAGCAGCGGCAGAACTCTGGGCAGAAGACGGACGCTACGACTTCGGCGGGCCGCCGTTGGAGGGCAGGGATCGGATCGCCGGGCTTGTCGATCTGGACTCCCACCTCGGCTACGTCGCTTCCGGCTGCGCCCATGTGATCAGCATGCCGCTGGTCAGCGTGGACGGCGATCGCGCGGTGGCCACGGGCTACTCGCGGGTTTACCTGCGCGTCGGCGATGGCTGGAAGGTCGAGCGCGCCTCGGCAAACCGCTGGGAGCTGACGCGAACGCCCGCCGGCTGGAAGGTCACCAGCCGCATCGCCAGGCTTCTCGACGGCACGCCGGAGTCGCGCGGGCTTCTGGCCCAGGGCGTGGCAATCAACGAAACCCCGGAGCACTGAAATGAACGAGCTGGCAGGCAAGGCGGTCGTGGTCACCGGAGCAGGCGGCGGCCTCGGCGCCGCCTATGCGCGTCATGCGGCCGGGCGCGGCGCCGCCGTGCTGGTCAACGACATCGACCCTGCGGCAGCGGGTCGAACCGTGGACGGGATCGTCGCGTCCGGCGGCAGGGCAGCGGCGCTTGCCGGCGACATCTCCTCGTGGTCCTTCGCGGACCGGCTTGTCGATGCCTGCGTCGACGCCTTCGGCACGATCACCGGTTTCGTCAACAATGCCGGCATCTTCCGTCCCGCCTTGCTGGCGGACGTGACCGAGGGCGACCTGCGCCGCATGTTCGAGATCAACGTCCTGGGTACGGCCGCCTGCGCGCGCGCCGCCGTGTTGCGGCTCCGGCAGATCGGCAAGGGCGGCTCCGTGGTCAATGTCGCGTCGGGTTCGCAGGCGGGCGACGTGGCGCTCGGCGCCTACGGCGCGACAAAAGGTGCGGTGGCATCGCTGACATACAGCTGGGCGATGGAACTGCGCGGCAGCGGCATCCGGATGAACGCGATCTCGCCGCTGGCGGAGACGGCGATGGCCTCCCAGAACGCGCACCTGATGTCGCTTCAGGCGGCGAACCGCGAGGTGCACTACGCCTCGCTGCCGCCGGCCGACGTCAATGCTCCGGTGGTCAGCTTCCTGCTGTCCGATCTGGCCAGCGAGATCAACGGCCAGATGGTGCGCATCGCGGCGCGGCAGCTTTCCTACGTGACCCATCCTGTGATCGCCCAGCCCGTTCTCGAAGACGACTGGAGTTTCGAGAAGGTCGCGGCGGCGTTTGCCGACACACTTTCCGGCAATCAGCAGAAGCTTGGGCTCGCCGTTCAGCAGGTTTCCCGATGAACAGCCGGGATTCTGCCCTTGGCGGTGCTGGCGGGCGCTGCCGGTCTATAGTAGTCCGTGCCACGATGTGCAATGCGTTCGGCATCTATCTCGGGAATGACGCGTGAACCGTATCAGCGGCATTGAAGGCGGGTCTCCGGTCGGGAACGAAACGGCCGACGCGCCCGCACAATTTCAGGCGGACCTTCGCGCGGCCACCAATCCGCGCAAGGAACTGGTGCGCGAGCAGATGATCGACATCGCCGCGCAGCTTTTCGACAGCAAGGGCTATGCGAACACCAGCATCAACGACATCGCGCGTGCGATCGGGCTCGGCCGCTCGGCGATCTACCACTACTTCCGCAACAAGGAAGAGATACTTGCCGCGTTGGTCGAAGCGGAAGCGCTGACGCCTTCGCACCAGTTGATGGAACTGGCCGAGCAGCACAATCTGACGCCGGCCGACCGCCTGCGCCGGGCCATCGTCGACGGCATCAACCGCCGCCTGTCCTCGGGCTCGCGCTTCATCCTGCTGGCCCGCCTGGAGGCGCAGATTCCCGAGGAGCTCGGCCCGCTTTACAACAAGGGCCGGCGCGACATCTACGACTTCTACGTCAAATGCATCGTCGACGGCATCGCTGCCGGCCAGTTCCGCGAGGTCGATCCCAAGGTGGCGGCCTTCGCCGTCATCGGTATGGCGAACTGGACTTCGCGCTGGTATTCGCCCAGCGGCCCGCGCACGCCGGCCGAGATCGGCGAGATCATCGCCGACATGGCGTTGCACAGCCTGACCGCCCGCGACGGCGTCGTCACCAACGACAACGGCGTTCGCAATGCACTGAAGGGACTTCGCGAACAGGTCGACTGGCTCGAGCGGAACCTGACCTAGTCGAACACCACTTCGGCGTCGGCGAGGAAGTCGCCGTAGGTGTCGAAGCGGATGAGCGGGTCGCCGCCGCTCCATGCCTTCAGGCGGTCGGAGACGGCCTGGCGCGCCTTCTTCCAGCGGGGCGGCACGATCTCCAGCATGGGCCCTACGACCGAGGGCGAGGCGTAGTAGACGATGGGCTGCGACTGGCCGACGATAGGGATCACCAGCTCGCGCGCATAACCCGCCGCCTCGACGCGCCTCACCGCCTCGTCGTAGTCGTGCACCCAGTAGCCGAGGTGCTGCAGGCCCTCGCGCCCAGCGTCCAGGAATTCGCGATAGGGCGAGGGATCCGCGTTGACCTGCTCGATCAGTTCGAGCTGCACGTCGCCGATGAAGCCGAAGGCGAGCCGCATCTCGATGCGGACTTCCTGGCCTCGGAAGAACGACGGGTTGGCAGGGCGGCCCGTGCCCTTGTCGAGGAACAGAAAGGGGCCGATGCCGAGTATCTCGGTCCAGTGGCGCACGGCTTCGTCCAGGTTTCGCACGACGAAGCCGAGCTGGGTCGCGGGTCCGAGAACCGGCTTCAAGTCGGATGCGGCCGCTCCGCTCATTGGAATATCTCGAACAGGCCGGCCGCGCCCATGCCGCCGCCCACGCACATGGTGACGACGCCGTACCTGGCGCCGCGGCGCCGGCCTTCGAGGAGCACGTGGCCGGTGGTGCGCGCACCCGTCATGCCGAAGGGGTGGCCGATGGCGATGGCGCCCCCGTCGACGTTGAGCTTGTCGGGGTCGATGCCGAGCCGGTCGCGGCAGTAGAGCGCCTGGCTGGCGAAGGCCTCGTTCAGTTCCCACAGATCGATATCGTCGACGCTCAGGCCGTGGCGGGAAAGCAGCTTCGGCACGGCGAAGACCGGGCCGATGCCCATCTCCTGCGGCGGCACGCCGGCGACCGTCATGCCGCGGTAGATGCCGAGTGGCGTGAGCCCGCGCCGCGCCGCCTCCTTCGCTTCCATCAGGACGAGTGCGGCAGCGCCGTCGGAGAGCTGCGAGGCGTTGCCGGCGGTGACGTGCTCGCCCTTCTTCACCACCTCGCCGTCGGCGAAGACCGGCGGCAGCCTGGAAAGGCCGTCGATGGTCGTGTCGGCGCGGTAGCCCTCGTCGCGGGCGAGCAGCGTCTCTTCCTGCCTGGTCTCGCCGGTCTCCTTGTCGACGACGGTCTTCACGGTGCGCATCGGCACGATCTCGTCGTCGAAGCGGCCGGCCTCGTAGGCCGCCGCCGTGCGCAGCTGGCTGGCCAGCGCGAATTCGTCCTGCGCGGCGCGCGACACGCCGTATTTCGCCGCGACGATCTCGGCGGTCTCGATCATCGTCATGTACATGTGCGGCGAGCGCTCCAGCACGGCGGCCGAGCGGGCGCGGTAGGAATTCTTGTGCCTGTTCTGCGTGAGGCTGATCGATTCGACGCCGCCGGCGAGCACGATCTCCATGCCGTCGACCATGATCTGCTTGGCGGCGGTGGCGACCGCCATCAGGCCCGACGAGCACATGCGGTCGATGGTCATGCCGGCAACGCTGTCGGGCATGCCCGCCGTCGCCGCCGTCAGCCGGCCGATATTGTAGCCCTGGGTGCCCTGCTGCGCCGAGCAGCCGAGCACGATGTCCTCGACCTCGGCCGGATCGACGCCGGCGCGCTGGATGGCGTGGCGGGCGACGTGGCCGGACATCGCCGGCGCCTCGGTGTCGTTGAAGGCGCCGCGGAAGGCCTTGCCGATCGGCGTGCGGGCCACGGAGACGATGACGGCTTCGCGCAAGGGTATGCTCCTGATGCTGGGTCCCCGCCAGCGATAGGAGCGCGGCGGCGGCCCAACATCGTCCGGCCGGACTAAGGGGCGGAGATGCCCCTCATCCCCCTGCCGGGACCTTCTCCCCGTGAAAGACGGGGAGAAGGGTGCTGTCCCGTCCGCTGCAGCCGATCGTCGAAGACCCGATCGCCAACGCCGACGTCCCCTCTCCCCGTTCTTCACGGGGAGAGAGTAAGGGTGAGGGGCGGCGTCCGCGACGTCCGCCGCTCAGATCGAGTAGCCGCCGTCGACGCAGATCACCTGGCCGGAGACGAAGCCGGCGCGGCTGGAGGCGAGGAAGGAGACGGCCTCGGCGACGTCGGTCGCGGTGCCGTTGCGGCGCAGCGGCGTGTTGCGCGCCGCGGCTTCCATGTACTTGTCGTCGATGAAGCCGAGCTTGGTCAGCTCCGGGTGCTGGCCGGCCTCGATGATGCCGAGCGCCACGCCGTTGGCGCGTATGCCGTAGCGGCCCTCCTCCTTGGCGATGCCCTTCATCATGGCGTTGACGCCGGCCTTGGGGATGACCGAGAGCCCGTCGGCGGCGGCGTAGCGGTAGTGCGCGGCGGTCTGGCAGGCGACGACCGAGCCGCGCGCGGCGCGCAGCTGCGGCAGGAAAGCCTGGACGACGTTGAAGAAACCGAACGTGTCCTGCATCAGGTGCTTCTTCATCAGTTCCGGCTCGATCTTCGACAAATGGACCAGCGGCACCAGCGGACCGGCGGCGTAGACCAGCGTGTGCACGGCGCCATGCGCGCGTGCGACCTCGGCGGCGAAGGCGCGGACGCTGTCGGTCTCCTCGATGTTGAGGCGGCGGATGCTGGCGCTTCGCCCCTCGCCCGAGACCATGTCGGCGGCGAGCCGCGCCCGCGCCTCGTTGCCGAAATAGGTCAGCGCCACATCACAGCCGTCGCGCGCGAGCACCCGGCAGATCTCGGCGCCGACGCCGCCGGAGCCGCCGATGACCACGGCTGCGCCGGTCGCGGGATAGAGGGAGGCGGGTTCGGCCATCGGATTCTCCTTCAGTTGCGGTCGGCCTGTTCGGCGAAGCGGAGGCCGAGTTCGGCCACCGGCCGCGCCAGGGCGCCGGCCTGGCGCGCGTGGGCGCTCGACGCCGTGCCGTCGACCACGCGCTTCATGATGCCCTGGCGGATGGCGGCGACGCGGAACAGGCTGTAGGCGAGGTAGGCGTTCCAGTCGCGCTCGTCCGGCTCGGGCTCGCCGAACGCGGCGAAATAGGCGGCGCGGTAGGCGCGCGCCTCGGGAATGCCGAGCGCCCCAAGGTCGAGCCCGGCGAGGCCGCGGAACGGCTTCGGCGCGAGGTGCCAGGTCAGCGTGTGGTAGGCGAAGTCGGCGACCGGGTCGCCGAGCGTCGACAGCTCCCAGTCGATGACCGCGAGCACCTTCGGCTCGGTCGGGTGGAAGATCAGGTTGTCGAGGCGGAAGTCGCCGTGGATCAGCGCCGCGCGCCGCTGCGCCGGCAGGTTTGCGGGCAGCCACTCGATCAGCCGGTCCATCGCCGCGATCGGTTCGGTCTCGGACGCCTTGTACTGCTTCGACCAGCGCGCGACCTGGCGGGCGAGGTAGTTCTCCGGTCGGCCGAAATCGGCGAGGCCGGCGGCCGTCGAGTCGAGCGCGTGGATGGCCGTGATGGCCCGGCGCATCTCGGCGAAGATTTCCGCGCGTTCGTCCGGCGCGAGATCCGGCAGCGCCGGATCCCAGAAGCTGCGGCCCTCGACATGGTCCATGACGTAGAACATCGCCCCGACGATCGCCTCGTCGCCGCAGAGCACGTGCGGCCGGGCGACCGGCACCGTGCCGCCCTCCAGCGCCTTGAGTACCCGGAACTCGCGGTCGACCGCGTGCGCTGACGGCAGCAGCACGCCGTCGGGCTTCTTGCGCAGCACCAGCCTGCGGCCGTTGGCGAAGGTCGCCAGCAGCGTCGGGTTCGACTGGCCGCCGCGGAACCGCGCCAACGTCATCGCCCCGGCGCAGCCCTCGACATGCTCCTTGAGGAAGGCCGTCAGCCGGTCGCGGTCGATGCGCCCGCCGTCGGCGAGCGGTTCGGTCCCGGAGAAGCTGGCGGCGTCCATGGCGCGATTCGATCCGTCTGTCGCCGCTCAGGCGTATTTCGCCAGCTCGATCCGGCCGATCTGGTTGCGGTGAACCTCGTCCGGCCCGTCGGCGAAACGCAGCTTGCGCGCATGGGCGTAGTAGTTGGCCAGCACGAAGTCGTCGGAGACGCCGGCGGCGCCGTGCGCCTGGATCGCCCAGTCGATGACGCGGCAGGCCATGTTCGGCGCGGCCACCTTGATCATGGCGATCTCGGCCCTGGCGACCTTGTTGCCGACCGTGTCCATCATCCACGCCGCCTTCAGCGTCAGCAGCCGCGCCTGGTCGATGAGGATGCGCGATTCGGCGATGCGCTCGAGCGTCACCGACTGCTCGGCGATCGGCCGGCCGAAGGCGATGCGCGTCTTCACCCGACGGCACATCAGCTCCAGGCAGCGCTCGGCGAGCCCGATCAGCCGCATGCAGTGGTGGATGCGGCCGGGGCCGAGGCGGCCCTGCGCGATCTCGAAGCCGCGCCCCTCGCCGAGCAGCATGTTCTCGGCCGGCACGCGCACGTTTTCGAAGAGGATTTCCATGTGGCCGTGCGGGGCGTCGTCGTAGCCGAACACGGTCAGCGGCCGCAGGATCTTCACGCCGGGCGCGTCGCGCGGCACGAGGATCATCGAGTGGCGCTGGTGCTTCGGCGCGTCGGGGTTCGACAGGCCGAGGAAGATCATCACCTGGCAGGCGTCGTCGCCGACGCCGGAAATCCACCATTTCCGCCCGTTGATCACGTAGTCGTCGCCGTCGCGGCGGATCGTGGCGGCGATATTCGTGGCGTCGCTCGAGGCCACGTCGGGCTCGGTCATGGCGAAGGCGGAGCGGATCTCGCCGTCGAGCAGCGGCTGGAGCCAGCGAGCCTTCTGCGCCTCGGAACCGTAGCGGATCAGCGTCTCGATGTTGCCCGTGTCGGGCGCCGAGCAGTTGAACACCTGCGCGGAGAAGTGGACGCGGCCCATCACCTCGCAGAGCGGCGCGTATTCGGCGTTGCTCAGCCCGGCGCCGTGCTCAGATTCCGGCAGGAACAGGTTCCACAGGCCCGCCGCGCGCGCCTTCGCCTTGAGTTCCTCCAGGATCGGCGGATGGCCCCAGCGGTCGGCGGCCACCTGCTCGTGGTAGAGCCGCTCGTTGGGATAGACATGCGCGTCCATGAACGCGCCGAGCCGTCCGAGGAGGTCGCGCGTCCTTTCGCTGTGCTCGAAGTCCATGGTCAGGCGGCCTGCCGGACGCCGGGAGGATTGCCCTTGATGACGCCGGCGCGGATGCCGGTCGGGTCGAGCCGGCGGATGATGGCCAGCTGCTCCTCGGTCGGCGCCGGCGTCGTGGCGACGGTTTCCGCCCTGGTGAGCGGGAAGCCGGTCTCGCCCTGCACCTCCTCGAAGGTGACACCCGGGTGCAGCGAGACGACGCGCGCCGCGTGGTCAGGGCCGTTGAAATCCATGACGCAGAGGTTGGTGACGACGATGCCGATGTCGACCGGCAGCTTCTTCACCCCTTCCGGCCAGCGTTTGTCGGCGAAACCGACCGAGGCGACGACGTCGACCTCGCCCTCGATGAAGCTGCGCTTCGTGTGCGAGGGCAGGAACATCGAGTTGCGGTGGCTGATGCTGTTGCCGGGGAAGCCGCGCACGCCGAGCAGCTGCACCTTCGGCTTCTTCAGGTCGCCGAGCGCGGCGATGTTGCCCTGGCCCCAGCGGTCGACCTGGACCGGCGTGACCATGGCGTGGCGGCGGCCGCACCAGACGCTGTCGAAGACGCGGGCATAGGGCATCCAGCCGGAATGTTTCGGCTTGTAGTCGCCGCGCGGCCCGAGCGGCACCGGCTCCTCGACGAGGAAGGCCTCGCCGTCGGTCATCAGGATCTCCGGCGCGAAGGTGAGCTTGGCGAGGCCGGCGGCGATGCGCGGCAATGGGCCGATGCCGGTGGCGAGCACCTCGCCGCCGCCGCGCCAGGCTTCCGCCGCGGCGCAGACGACCAGTTCGGCGAGCGTGAATTCGGATGCTTTGGTCATGTCGCTCGTTCCTGGTCAGAAGGTCGGGATCGGCAGGCCGCGGACGCGGGTCGCGCCACCGACGCGGTCGGCGTAGCCGCTCTCGGGGCCGGCCACGTATTTGTCGAAGTATTTCGCCCAGCCGCCTTCCTCGCCGGCGAGGGCCGCGTATTCGCGCAGGTGCTCGGCGTCCCAGCCGTAGAGGTCGTGGGCCGTGGTCGGATGCGCGCCGAGCGGCGCCTCGACGACGCCGGTGACCAGGTAGCGCTCGAAGAGGTTCGACCGCGCCTTGTCCGGGTAGGAAAGGTCGATGCGGTCGACCAGTTCCTCCGTGGTGACGTAGCAGCGCGTCGCGGCGCGGGCGAACAGGGCGTCGAAGTAGGGATCCGGCCCGTCGGTCTGCGTGTTGCCGAGCCGGTCGGCACGGGTGACGTGGAGGAGGGCCGCGTCGAGCCTGATCGCGGGCATGGCGAGCAGCGTCTCGCCGTCGTCGTAGGGCGAAGTCACCATGCGCAGGTCGGGATTGATCGAGGTGACGTCGGAGCCGAGGCCGACGCGCGTCGGCAGGAAGGGCAGCCGGTGGCCCGCGGCCTGCAGGCCGATCAGCAGCAGGCCCTCGTCGAGCTCGCTGGAGACCACGCCGCCGGCCTCGCGCGCCTTGCGGAAGAACGGCTCGATCGGGATGAAGTCGAGCGAGACGAAGCCGTAGACGAGGCGCTTCACCTTGCCGGCGGCGCACAGCATGCCGACCTCCGGCCCGCCATAGGCGACGACGGTCAGGTCCTTCAGGTCCGAACGAAGGATTTCGCGCACCAGCGCCATCGGCTTGCGGCGCGGACCCCAGCCGCCGATGCCGATCGTCATGCCGTCCGACAGGCTGGCGACGATTTCGGCGAGTTGCATTTCCTTGTTCATTCTCTCGGTCCGCTGCTTTCTGTCATCAGTTCACTGGAAGGTGCCGCCGTCGGCGGCCAGGCTCCGCACCAGCGGCGCCGGCGCGAAGAACTCGTCGCCGACGAGGCCGGCATAGTGGTCGAGCCGCTCGGCGACCTTCGGCAGGCCCATTTCGGACGCCCAGAACATCGGGCCGCCGAGATGCGCGGGAAAGGCGAGGCCGGCCGTCCAGGCGACGTCGACGTCGGAGGCGCGGTCGACCGCGCCTTCGCCGACCAGCTTGGCGCCCTCGTTGACCAGCGCCAGCAGGCAGCGCTCCAGCACCTCTTCGTCGGAGACGGCGCGCGCGACGATGCCGCGCCTGGCGCGATGCCGGTCGAGGAGTTCGGCGGTCGCCGGATCGTCCGCCGCCTTGCCGTCATCGCCATAGGCGTAGTAGCCGGCGCCCGACTTGCGGCCGAGCCGGCCGGCGGCGACCATCGTCTCGATGATATCTGCGGCGCGCTCGCGCGCGGTCAGCGAGGCCGCGCGGGCGACGCGGGTGGCGGCGAGCACGTCGAGCCCGGCCATGTCGGCCAGCGCGAAGGGGCCGACGGGGAAGCCGAAATCGGTCAGCACGCGGTCGACCTGGCGCGGCGTCGCGCCGTCTTCGAGCAGGAACAGCGCCTCGCGCGTCCGCTTCGACAGCATGCGGTTGACGACGAAGCCCTCCGACGGGCCGACCAGCACGGCGAGCTTGCCCAGCCTTCGCGACAGGGCCATCAGCGTGGCGAGCACGTCGGGCGCCGCGGCGCGCGTGCGCACGTTCTCGACGAGGCGCATCAGGTTGGCCGGATTGAAGAAGTGCATGCCGGCGAAATTCGCCGGCCGCGTCGTCGCCTGCGCCAGGTCTTCGATGTCGAGGAACGAGGTGTTGGTGACCAGGATGGCGCGGTCGGACAGGATCGCGTCGATCGCCGCGATGGTGGAGCGTTTGGCGGCGCGGTCCTCGCTGATCGTCTCGACGACGAGGTCGGCGCCGGCGAGGTCGGCGACCGATTCCGTCGTCGCCAACCTGGCCAAGCGGCGGTCGACCTCGCCGGCGGCGATCGAGCCGCGGCGCAGGAGCCCGTCATAGGATTTCGCGATCGCCGCGCGCGCCTTCTCGAGCGAGGCGGCGCCGCGGCCGACCAGCGTCACCGCCAGGCCGGCGTCGAGCATGGCGATGGCGATGCCGCGGCCCATCGTTCCGGGGCCGACGATGCCGACGCGCTCGACCGGGCGCGGCTCGGCGCCCTCGGGGATCGCCTTCGGTCGCGCCGCGGCGCGTTCGGCGGCAAAGACATGGCGCAGCGCCCGCGACTGCGGCGTCGACAGCAAAGCCTTGCAGGCGGCGTATTCCTTTTCCGCGGCCTCGGCGAAGGTCGTTCCGGCGGCCATGGCGAACAGTTCGACCGCCTTCTGCGGCGCCTCGCGGCCCCTGAACTTCTTCGCCAGCGCCGCGCGCGCCTCGGCCTGCGCCTCGGCGGGGAAGGGCGGGAACGGCAGGGCGCTCGCACGGCGCACGGACGCCTCGCCGACCACGATGCGGCGGGCGTGGGCGATGGCCGCATCGAGAAGATCGCCCTCGGCGATCAGATCGACGACGCCGATCTCCAGCGCGCGGGCGGCCGAGATTTCCTTACCTTCGGCGATCATCTCCAGCGCCGGGGCGATGCCGGTGAGCCGCGGCAGGCGCACGATGCCGCCGGCGCCCGGCAGGATGCCGAGCTTCACCTCGGGAAAGCCGAGACGCGCCGAAGCGGCGGCGACGCGGGCGTTGCAGGCGAGCGCCACCTCCAGCCCGCCGCCGAGCGCCGATCCGTGGATGGCGGCGACGACCGGCTTCTGGCTCGCATCGAGGCGGGCGATCACCTCGCCGAGCAGCGGCGGCCGCATCGCCGGGCCGAATTCGCCGACATCGGCGCCGCCGGAGAAGAGGCGGCCCTGTGCCCGAATGACGAGGGCGTCCAGCGCCGGGTCGCCTTCGAGAGCGTCGACCGCAGCGAGCAGGCCGGCGCGGACGGCGTTGGACAGCGCGTTGACCGGCGGATTGTCGATCGTCGCGACGAGGATTCCGTCCCTGCGCTCGAGCGCGACGGCGGTAGCGGCGGCCGGCGCGTTCATGCAGCACTCCGTCCGGTGGTCAGCACGACCTTGCCCTTGGCCTGGCGCGACATGACGCGGGCGAGCCCTTCCTGGAAGCGCTCCAGCGGATAGGTCTCGGAAATGTGCGGCTTCAGCCGGCCCTCGCCGTACCAGGCGAGGAGTTCGGCGATGTTGCGCGCGTTGCGCTCGGGCTGGGCCTTGGCGAAGGCGCCCCAGAACACGCCGACGGCCGACACCTGGCGCAGCAGGAACTGGTTGAGCGGGATCGACGGGATGTCGCCGCTGGCGAAACCGATGACCAGGAAGCGCCCCTCCGGCGCCATGGCGCGCAGCGCGGCTTCCGCCAGCTTGCCGCCGACCGGGTCGTAGACCACGTCGACGCCGCGGCCGCCGGTCAGCGCCTTGACCTTGTCCCTCAGTTCCGCGTCCGCATAGTTCACCAGATCGTCGGCGCCGTGGCGGGATGCGACGGCGAGCTTGTCGTCGCTGGACGCCGCCGCGATGACCCGCGTGCCCATCGCCTTGCCGATCTCGACCGCGGTCAGGCCGACGCCGCCGGCCGCGCCGAGCACCAGCAGCGTCTCGCCCGGCTTCAGCGCGGCGCGGTCCTTCAGCGCATGGTGCGAGGTAGCATAGGCGATCATGAAGCCCGCCGCCTCATCGAAGCCCATCGCCGCGGGGATCTTCGTCGCCGCCGCGGCCGGGACCGCGATCTCCTCGGCATAGCCGCCGAATCCGACGAAGGCCATGACGCGATCGCCGACGGAGAAGCCCTCGACACCCTCGCCGAGCGCCGTCACCACGCCCGCCACCTCGCCTCCTGGCGAGAAGGGAAAGGGCGGCTTCGTCTGGTACTGGCCCTGCGCCGCCAAGCCGTCGAAGAAGTTGATGCCGCAGGCGGCAATGTGCACGAGCAACGCGCCGGGGCCGGCGACCGGGGACGCGACGTCCTCCAGTTTCAGGTCCTCGACGGGACCGAATGCACGGCACAGCACGGCTTTCATCGTCACCCTTTCGTCGGCGCGGTTCGAGCCGAAAATCGGCGACGGGGCAGGACCCTGCATCGTCTGATTTGACTAGCGCGGCGATGAGCCTTCGCATCGCGCGTCCGTGTCCTTCCCCTAGTCTGTTAGGACGATGTTGCGGTGCGCGCCGCGGCGGAATCTCCGAGCGACTGCCCATGCACCGGCAATCCGTGCCGGAAGCGGCGTTTGGTGGGGCAGCGCCAGACAGCATCCGGGAGGAAAGAATGAAAAAAATGCTTCTTGCGACGACCGTCCTGGCGTCGCTTACCCTTGCCGCCCACGCGGATTCCGACGGCAAGATCAAGATCGGCGTGCTCAACGACCAGAGCAGCTCGTTCTCCGCCATCGGCGGCACCGAGACCGTCAAGGCCGTCGAACTCGCCATCAAGGACTTCGGCGGCTCGGTCCTCGGCCAGCCGATCGAACTGGTCTCCGCCGACCACCAGAACAAGCCCGACGTCGGCCTCGCCATCGCCCGCGAATGGTTCGAGCAGGACAATGTCGACGTGATCGCCGACATGGCGAACTCGGCGATCTCGCTCGGCGTCAACACGCTGATCGGCGAGAAGAAGAAGGTCGGCCTGTTCGTGTCGCCGCTGACCGACCGCCCGACCGAGGCCGATTGCAACGGCCACGTCGTCGCCTGGGCCTACGACGCCTATTCGACCGTCGGCACCACGGTGCAGGCACTGCTCGGCGAAGGCCGCAAGAGCTTCTTCATCCTGTCGCCCGACTACGAGGCCGGCAAGGTGCAGGAATCCTGGGTCGAGGCCGCTGTGACCAAGGGCGGCGGCGAGATCAAGGGCAAGATCCGCGCCCCGCTCGGCACCACCGACTTCTCCTCCTACCTGCTGCAGGCGCAGTCGTCCGGCGCCGAGGCGATCATCATGAACCTGAACGGGCCCGAGCTGATCAACTCGATGAAGCAGGTCCAGGAGTTCGGCATCATCGAGGCCGGCCAGAAGATCGCGGTGACCTTCCTGCACCAGGCCGACGCCCGTTCGATCGGCGTGGAAGCCCTGAAGGGCGTGCGCGCCTCGACGCCGTGGTTCTGGAGGAAGGACGCGGACTCCGAGAAGTTCGGCCGCCGCATGATGGAGATCACCGGCAACGCGCCGGGCTGGATCGCCGCCGGCACCTACTCGGCCGTATCCAACTACCTGAAGGCGGTCGAAAAGGCCGGCACAGACGAGTCCGAGGCCGTGCTCAAGGCGCTGCGCGAGATCGAGATCAAGGACTTCTTCGTGCAGAACGGCAAGCTCTATCCGAACGGCCGCCTGGTCCACGACATGTACCTGCTCGAGGTCAACGCCCCGGGCGACGTCAAGGAGAAGGACGACCTGTTCAAGCTCGTCGCCACCGTACCCGCGGACAAGGCGTTCAAGCCCTATTCCGAGAGCGCCTGCAAGCTCTAGGATCGTCACGACAGCGCGGCGGCCGCCCGGTCGGGCGGCCGTCCGCACATTTCGCGCCCCGCAGGGAGGCAGCATGCGCGGCTACATGATCTTCGAACTCGAGATCACCGATCCGGAGGCGTGGGCCGAATACCGCGCCGTCGCCGGTCCGATGATGGTGGCCGCCGGCGGCCGCTTCATCGTGCGCAGCGAGAGGATCGAGACGCTGGAAGGCGACTGGATGCCGGCCAGCCTGTCGGTGGTCGAATTCCCCAGCTTCGAGGCCGCGCATTCCTTCTACCATTCGCCCGACTACGCGGCCACGATCGCGCTCAGGCAGAAGGCGGCGCGCGGCCGCGGCGTGCTGGTGGGCAGCACGCCCCTCGCCGAGCCGGGGAAATGACCGTGGCCGCGGACAACATCGTCGAGGTGCGCGGCCTCACCAAACGCTTCCACGGCTTCGCCGCAGTATCGGAGGTCGATCTCGACGTGCGCCGGCATTCGATCCACGCCCTGATCGGGCCGAACGGCGCCGGCAAGACGACCTTCTTCAACCTCATCACCAAGTTCCTGGCGCCGAGCGACGGCTCGATCCGCTACAATGGCGAGGACATCACGGCCGAGAGCCCGGCGCGGGTGGCGCGGCGCGGCATCGTGCGCTCCTTCCAGATCTCGGCGATCTTCCCGCGCATGACGGTCGCCGAAAACGTGCGCATCGCGCTGCAGCGGCCGCTCGGCACCTCGTTCCGTTTCTGGCAGAGCGAAAGCACGCTCGACCTTCTGTCCGATCGCGTCGACGAGCTGCTCGACGCCGTCGGCCTCGGCGCCTGGCGCGACCAGAGCGCGGCGGGCCTTCCCTACGGACGCAAGCGCGCGCTGGAATTCGCCACGACGCTGGCGCTCGAACCCGAGCTGATGCTGCTCGACGAGCCGACCTCGGGGCTGGGCAGCGAGGACGTCGACCGAATCGCCGAGCTGATCCGCAAGGTCTCGGCCAACCGCACCATCCTGATGGTCGAGCACAATCTCTCGGTCGTCGCCCGGCTCGCCGACACGATCACCGTGCTCGCCCGCGGCAAGGTGCTGGCCGAGGGACCCTATGCGGAGGTCTCCGCCGATCCTCGCGTCATCGAGGCCTATATCGGAGGCGAGGAATGAGCGCGGCCCCGTCGCTGAAGGTCGCCGGCCTCAACGCCTGGTACGGCGAGAGCCAGGCGCTGCACGGCATGGGCTTCGAGGTCGGCCGCGGCGAGGTCGTCACACTGCTCGGCCGCAACGGCGCCGGCAAGACGACGACGCTGCGCTCGGTCATGGGGCTCCTGCGCAAGAAGACCGGCACGATCCGCTTCGAGGGCGAGGACATCGCCGGCCGCCTGCCCGAGGCGATCGCCCGGCGCGGCATCGCCTACTGCCCGGAGGAGCGCGGCATCTTCGCCAGCCTCACCGTCGAGGAGAACCTCTTCCTGCCGCCGGTGATCGCCGAGGGCGGCATGGCGATCGACGACATCTACGCGCTGTTTCCCAACATCGCCGAGCGGCGGACCAGCCAGGGAACCAAGCTCTCCGGCGGCGAGCAGCAGATGCTGGCGATCGCGCGCATCCTGCGCACCGGCGCCACGCTGCTGCTTCTCGACGAACCGACCGAGGGCCTCGCTCCGGTGATCGTCCAGCAGATCGGCGCCGTCATCCGCAAGCTCAAGGAACGCGGCTTCACCGTGCTGCTGGTCGAGCAGAACTTCCGCTTCGCCGCAAAACTCGCCGACCGCCACTACGTGGTCGAGCACGGAAGGGTGATCGACGCCCTGTCGGCAAGCGACGTCGCGGCGAACCTGGAGCGCATCCAGAACTACCTGAAAGTGTAGGGCGCAGATGATGGACCTGATCGGAATCCCGCCCCAGCTCCTGTTCGGCCAGTTGCTGATCGGCCTGATCAACGGCGTCTTCTACGCGATGATGAGCCTCGGCGTGGCGATCATCTTCGGCATGCTGCGCATCGGCAACTTCGTCCACGGCGCGCAGTACATGCTCGGCGCGTTCGGCGCCTGGTACCTGATGCACCTGCCAGAGCTGTTCCCGAGCCTCGGCCTGCCGTCGCTCGGCTACTGGTGGGCGCTGGCGCTGGTGCCGTTCGGCGTCGGGCTGATCGGCGCGGCGACCGAGCGGCTGTTCATCCGCCGCGTCTACGACCTGGAGCACGCCTACGGCCTGCTGCTCACCGTCGGCCTCGCCATGGTGATCGAGGGCCTGTTCAACGTCGGCTACGGCGCGGCGGGCCAGCAGTACGGCGTGCCGGACTCGCTGAAGGGCGGCGTCAATCTCGGCTTCATGTTCCTGCCCGTCTACCGGCTGTGGGTGATCGTCGCCGGCATCCTCGTCTGCCTGGCCACATGGTACGTCATCGAGCGCACCAAGCTCGGCGCCTACCTGCGCGCGGCGACCGAGAACCCGGACCTGGTGCGCGCCTTCGGCATCAACGTGCCGCGCATGCTGATGCTGACCTACGCCTTCGGCGTCGGCCTCGCCGGCCTGGCCGGCGTCATGGCGGCGCCGATCTACCAGGTCAGCCCGCAGATGGGCCAGTCGATCATCATCACCATCTTCGCCGTCGTCGTCATCGGCGGCATGGGCTCGATCTTCGGCGCCATCGTCACCGGCCTGATGCTCGGCATGATCGAGGGCCTGACCAAGGTGTTCTGGCCGCAGGCCTCAACGACGGTGATCTTCGTCATCATGGCGGTGGTCCTCGTCTTCCGGCCGGCCGGCCTGTTCGGCAAGGAGACGACTGCCGCGCATGCTTCGGACATCTCGTCGGCGCGGCCGCACAGCATCCTCGAGAACGGCCGCCTGTGGATCGTCGTCCTCGGCGCCGTCGGCATCGCGCTGCCGTTCTTCGTCTATCCCGTCTTCGGCATGAAGCTCCTGTGCCTGGCGCTGTTCGCCTGCGCCTACAATTTGATCTTCGGCTATGTCGGCCTGCTCGCCTTCGGCCATGCCGCCTTCTACGGCTCGTCGGCCTACATCGCCGCCTTCACCGCCGCCTCGTGGGGCTTCCCGACGGAACTCGCCATCCTCTCGGGCGTGGCCATGGCGACGCTGCTCGGCGCCCTGTTCGGCTGGCTGGCAATCCGCCGCCAGGGCCTCTACTTCGCCATGATCACGCTGGCGCTGGCCCAGTTGATCTATTTCTACGTCATCCAGGCGCCGTGGACGCATGGCGAGGACGGCATCCAGTCGGTGCCGCGCGGCCATCTCCTCGGCTTCATCGACCTCAATGTGCCGCTGAACATGTACTATTTCGTGCTGGCGGTATTCCTCGGCGGCTTCGCCCTGATCTACCGCATCGTACGCTCGCCCTTCGGCCAGGTGCTGAAGTCGATCCGCGAGAACGAGCCGCGCGCCATCTCGCTCGGCTACTCAACCGACCGCTTCAAGCTGATCGCCTTCACGCTGTCGGCCGGCCTCGCCGGCCTCGCCGGCGGCACCAAGGCGATCGTCTTCCAGATCGCCTCGCTCGCCGACGTCTACTTCATGACCTCGGCCGACGCGCTGCTGATGACGCTGATCGGCGGTGTCGGCACGCTGCTCGGGCCGGTGGTCGGCGCCGTCATCGTCGTCACCATGCAGAAGGAATTCGCCACGCTCGGCAGCTGGGTGATCGTCGTCCAGGGCGCCGCCTTCGTGCTCTGCGTGCTGTTCCTGCGCAAGGGCGTCGTCGGCACGCTGGAGAGCTGGCTCGGCGCCCGCGAGGAGCGTCGCCGCCTGAAGGACGCGCCGGAGACGAGGCCCGCGCCGTCGGGAGCGCACCACTGATGGGCGAGACCTCGCGCAGCAGGCCGCTCGCCGTCGTCGTCGGCGCCGGGCCGGGCCTCGGCATCGCGCTGGTGCGCCGCTTCGCCTCGGCAGGCATGGTTGTCGCCTTCATGGCGCGGCGGCCCGAGGCGGTCGCCGCCTACCAGCGCCAGCTCGACGCGGAAGGACACGACACGCGCGGCTTCGTCGCCGACGCCGGCGACCCGGCGGCGGTCTCGGCCGTCTTCGACGAACTGCGCCAAAGCCACGGCGACGCCGAGGTCCTCGTCTACAACGCAGCCATCATCGAGCCGTCGCGCTTCGTCACGCCGTCGGGCATCGCCGAGGCGCAGTATTCCACCGCGCCCGGCTGGAAGGCCCATGGCGAGCCGGTGTCGTTCGACTACCTGATGGACGCCTTCCGCACCAACGTCGCCGGGGCGCTGCACGCCGCGCAGCAGGTGGCGCCGGCGATGATGCAGCGCCGCCGCGGCACGATCCTCTTCACCGGCGGCGTGCTCGCCTTCGGCCCGTGGATCGAATGGGGCGTCACCTCGCTCGGCAAGGCGGCGCTGAGGAGCCTCGGCCACTCGCTGTTCAAGGAGCTGTCGCCGCACGACGTGCAGGTGGCCACGGTCGCCATCCACGGCACCATGGCCAAGGGCACGCCATACGACCACGACCGCGTCGCCGACGCCTACTGGCGGCTCCACGGCAGGCCGCAGGCGGAGTGGGAGCCGGACTTCCACTTCAAGCCGCATGCCGACGACGGCGCGGACCCCGACGCATGAGCCCGGCAATCGACTTCTCCGGCCGCAAGGCCCTCGTCACCGGCGGCGCCAGCGGCATCGGCGAGGTCACGGCCAGGCTGCTCGTCGAGCTCGGCGCAACGGTGGTGCTGGCGGACCTCAACCGCGACGCCCTTCCCGGCGCGCTGGAACGCACCGGTGCGGTCGCCTGCACGGCCGGCGACGTTGCCTCGGAAGACGACGCCGAGCGCATGGTGGCGGAGGCGGCCGACAGGCTTGGCGGCATCGACCTCCTGTTCAACTCGGCCGGCATCGGCGACGACCTCGTGCCGCTGCATAAACAGACCACCGCACGCTGGCGGCGCGTCTTCGACGTCAATCTGTGGGGCACGCTGCTCGTCTCGCGCGCCGCGGGAAGCCTGATGGTGGCGCAGCGCCGCGGCGCCATCGTCAACGTCTCCTCGATCGTCGGGCTGGACGCGTTTCCCGGCCGCTCGGCCTACGGCGTCGCCAAGGCCGGCATCGGCCATCTCACCAAGACGCTCGCCTGCGAATGGGGCGAATACGGCATCCGGGTGAACGCCATCGCGCCCGCCTACACGAAGACGCCGATGGTGCAGGACCTGCTCGACCGCAAGGTCTTCGACCCCGGAATCATCGAGCGGCGCACGCCGCTGGCGCGCATGGCCGAGACGGAAGAGATGGCGAAGGCCGCGGCGTTCCTCCTGTCCGACTGGGCGAGCTACGTCACCGGCGTCGTGCTGCCGGTCGACGGCGGCTGGAGCGCCTACGGCGCGGCAGGCGACGTCGTGAAGATCCGGCACGAGTAGCGCTTCTGCTGCCTCAGGCTGGGCTGTCGCGCGGCAGTACCCCCACCCCTACCCCTCCCCACAAGGGGGAGGGGGATTCTGGAAGGCTCTCCGCTTGTCGCCTGAAGGTAGAGGCCGTGGCCTCCGCGTTCCCCTCCCCCTTGTGGGGAGGGGTAGGGGTGGGGGTATTTCAGGCATGACGCGCTCGCGAGTCCCGCCTGCGGTCGCCCTGCGCCGGCGGAAAAGACCGCATCACCCGCGCCGGTACTTCCCCAGCCCGCCTTCCTTCAGCGCCGCGACGAGGTCGCGCTTGCGGATCTTGGCGGCTTCCACCGGCATGTCGTCGATGATCTCGACGCGGCGCGGCGCCTTGTAGGCGGCGAGTTCCTGGCGGCACCACTGGCGCAGCTCCTCGGCGCCCGCCGCCGCACCCTCGGCGAGCACGACGACTGCGACCGGGATCTCGCCACGCTCGGCGTCGGGCGCCGGCACCACCGCGCACATGGCCACCGCCGGATGGCGGTAGAGCACGCTTTCCACCTCCAGCGGGTAGATGTTGTGGCCGCCGGTGATGATGACGTCCTTCTTGCGGTCGACGATGAAGAGGAAGCCGTCCGCGTCGACGAAGCCGAGGTCGCCCGATTTCCAGCCGAGCGGGCCGAACGCCGCGGCGGTCGCTTCCTCGTCGCCGAGATAGCCCTTGGCCACGCAGTCGCCGCCGATGATGACCTCGCCGATCTCGCCGGTGGGCATCTCATTGCCGTCGTCGTCGACGATGGTGATGCGCGACGAGCCGACCGGAAGGCCGGCAGCGCCCGGCTTGCGGATGCCGGCCGTCGGCTCCATGACGTTCTGCCCGCAGGTCTCGGTCGAGCCGTAGACCTGCGTGACCTTGACGCCGGAGAGTTCCTCGAAGCGCTTGATGACCGGCTGCGGCACCGGCGAGCCGCCGGTGGTGCAGATGCGCAGCGACGACAGATCGTGGCGCGCCGCGTCGTGGTCGTTGACCATGTAGACATACATGGTCGGCGTGCCGCCGAAATAGGTGGCGCGGTGGCGGCCGATGTCGGCCATGACGCGCTCGGTGTCCCAGCGGTCGTGCAGGACGATCATGCCGCCGGTGTAGAGGCACAGATTGAGCGTCACGGTGAGGCCGAAATTGGTGAACAGCGGCACGGCGCAGAGATAGACCTCCTCGCCGAAGCGCGTGCGGTGCGACACCATCATGTCGCGCAGCGTCGAGGCGACGTTGAAATGGCTCTGCGCCGTGCCCTTCGGCGTGCCCGTCGTGCCCGAGGTGAAGAACAGCGACGCGGTGTCGTCGAAGGCGCAGGCGACGTCGGCGAAGGTCGCTGGCGCGGCGCGCATGGCGGCATCGAGGTCGTCTTCCGCCGCGACGCCGCCGCCGGCCACCAGGCAGGCGGCGAGGC
>CALFXR010000123.1 GCA_937958475.1 uncultured Mesorhizobium sp.
CAGATAGACCGGAAGCCGGTTCAGCCGGTCGAGGCGATAGTCCTTCCGCGCGTCGAGGGGAAGCACCTCGGCATGACGCTTGAGAAGGTCGACGAAGGGCAGGAAGAGCTGGCGGTTGAGGCCGTCGCGGTAGAGGTCGTCCGGCTCGACGTTGGACGTCGCGACCAGCACCACGCCCTGGGAAAACAGCGCCGAGAACAGCCTGGACAGGATCATCGCGTCGGCGATGTCGGTCACCGAGAACTCGTCGAAGCACAGCACCCAGGCCTCCTCGGCGAGCGCCCGGGCCACCGGCGGGATCGGGTCGTCCTCCTTGACGGAACCGTCCTTGCGCGCCTGCCGGTGCCTCTGGATGCGGTCCTGGACGTCGGCCATGAAGTCGTTGAAGTGGACGCGGCGCTTGCGCCGTGCCGGGACCAGTTCGAAGAACATGTCCATCAGCATGGTCTTGCCGCGGCCCACCCCGCCGTGGAGATAGAGCCCGCGGATCGGCTCGCGGCGCGGGTGCTTGCGGGCGAACAGCCAGCCGAGCGCACTCGACTTGGCCTCGAGCCTGCGTCCGGCGATGCGTTCGATGAGGTCGTCGAGCGCGGCGGCGACCGCTTCCTGCGCCGGGTCGGCCTGGATCGCCCCGGTCTGGGCCAGGTGCCGGTAGCGCTGCAAGACGGAGGGATGGGACTGGATGCCGTCGCGCAGGTTCATGGCCCGGGGGAAGGAATTCGCAGGCGGGACTGCCTGCGGCCGCTTATCACCGGCTGAGCGAAATCGGAAGGCCGCCCTCGGTCTGCCCGTCGAATTTCTCGCCGCCCGACGAATAGAGGCGCGCCAGCGCGGAGCCGCTTTCGTTGTAGAGGGTGAGCTGCTTGCCGGAAACGTTCCACGACTTGACGCCGTCGAGCGGCGCGGGGCAGCGCAGCGGGCCGGCGCGGTAGCCCTGGCCGAACTTGGTCTGCGGCGTCGCGACCTTGCAGCTCTGGCCCGAGACGGTGGCGTTCCAGACGCCGGCGACGCTGCCGGCCGTAAGGTCCGCCGCACCCGCCGGCGGCTGGCCGGTCGTCGACGGCAGCGACGCGACGTTCGTGCCGTCGCTGCCCGGAGCCGGCGGGAAGGCGCTGGGATCGGTGACGCCGGGCGCGGCCGGCGGCGGCAGCTGGTTGGTGGTCACCGTTCCCGAGGGAGCTGCCGGCAGCGGCTCGGGGCGGGTATTGAGCGACGACAGCCGCGTGCTCGAACATCCCGCCGCGCTCAGCGCTGCAAGCGACACGACGACGAGAAACATCTTCGAAGAATTCATCCAATACCTCCGTCGGAGCCCGGCTGCGCTCCGGCCGTGAAAATCCAAAGCACCCAAATCGGCGATGGTGGCGGAATTGCAACCGGATATGGTTAATAATCCGTATCGTGGCAAAATTTGTTGCCGATCTGCCGCACTTATGAGGGCCGCGGCGCCAATCCGCACCGGGAAGCGGACGTCAGCCGATCGGGCGGCTCGGCACGAAGACGTAGCCGAAAGGCGCCACCACATGGGCTTCGCGCAGCCCGTGGGGCTTGTCGATGGCACCGGCGAGCACGACATGGCCCTCGCTTCGCGCCCGCGCCTCGATGCGGTCGGGATCGGCGCCGTAGAGCCTGATCTCGACGCCGGCGCCGCGCAGTTCCGCGCCGGCGACGGCCCCGCCCATCTCGTGGTCGAGATAGGAATGGTCGGCGTGGAGCATGAAGACCGAGCCGAGCAGCTCGACCGCAGCGAAATCCTCGTCCGCGTAGATGATGTTGGCGCCGAGCACCGTCCGGCAGAACGCCTCCAGCGGCGCGATCTCCGGCACGAGCAGGTTCAGGCCGACGCCGCGCGGCAGCGAGCGGCCGAAATCGTCGGCCTTCATCCAGGGCTGGCGGGTCCGTTTCATGGCCATGAGGCTTCTCCGCAAGGTTCCGGCGACGGCGCCGAAGACCGCGCACCATAGGACGATCGCCGCCCAACGCCTTGGCATTGGCCGCACGAGCGCTTGCGCCAACGCCCCGCGGTCCTATGTTCCCGATATCGAGGCGCGGGAGCAGGCATGGCGAAGGGGAAGACGGCGGGCAACCGCTACTACCAGGGCCCGGCGAGCGATCATTTCGACGGCCGCCGCTTCTACAATCCCGGCGGCCGGTCCCCCGGCGGGCTGGGCGACCTTCTGCGCTGGCGGCTGGGCGGGACGCGCGCCAAGTGGCCGGCCGCCTGGCCGAGCCCCCATCCGCCCGCCGTCCCCGAACGGCGCGTCGACGGCACGGCGCTGCGCATAACCATGGTCGGCCACTCGACCCTGCTCATCCAGACGGGCGGGGTGAACATCCTCACCGATCCGGTCTGGTCGGAGCGCGTCTCGCCGGTCTCCTTCGCCGGCCCGCGCCGCGTCAACGCCCCCGGCATCCGCTTCGAGGACCTGCCGCCGATCGACGTCGTGCTGCTCAGCCACAACCACTACGACCACATGGACGCGCCGACGCTGCGGCGGCTGGGCCGCGAGCATGCGCCGCTGGTCGTCACCCCGCTCGGCAACGACCGGCTGGTGGCGCCGCTGTCGCCGCGGCTGCGCATCGAGACGCGCGACTGGGAGCAGAGCCTCGGCATCGGCCACGGCATCGCCGTCCATGTCGAGCCGGCGCATCACTGGTCGGCGCGCGGCGCCGGCGACCGGCTGATGGCGCTGTGGGCGAGCTTCGTCGTCGACACGCCGGGCGGCAGGGTCCTGTTCGGCGGCGATACCGGCTTCCATGGCGGTCGTCACTACCGCCGCCTCGCCGAGCGCCATGGCGGCTTCCGCCTGGCGATCCTGCCGATCGGCGCCTACGAGCCGCGCTGGTTCATGGAGCCGCACCACCAGAACCCGGAGGAGGCTGTGGAGGGCATGGCGTTGAGCAACGCGGCCCACGCCGCCGGCTGCCACTGGGGCACGATCCAGCTCACCGACGAGCCGATCGACGAGCCGCGCCAGCGCCTCTTCAAGGCGCTCGACGAGAGGGGCATCGCTCGCGAACGTTTCCGGCCGATGCTGGCCGGCGATATCTGGGACGTGCCGGAAGCGTAGGGCAGAAGCCGCAGCCGACCGCTCGGCGGACGCGGCAACGCAAACGGGCGGACCGGAAGGTCCGCCCGCAATTCGCGACGCGGCGCGATGACGGCCGGATCAGGCCGCGGTGTCGCCCGCAGCGGCGGCCAGCGCCTTCGCGGCCTCTTCCTGGGCCTTCCTGATGGCGTCGGCGCGTTCCTGCGCCTTTTTACCCGGCAGGGCCTTGGTCGGGTTCGAGCGGGTCTCGCGCTTGGCGATGCCGGCCTCGTCGAGGAAGCGCAGGACGCGGTCGGTCGGCACGGCGCCGTTGCCGAGCCAGTGGCGGACGCGGTCCGCGTCGATCTTCACGCGGTCGCCGTCGCGCGGCAGCAGCGGGTTCCACGAGCCGATCGCCTCGATGAAGCGGCCGTCGCGCGGGCTGCGCGCGTCGGCGACGACGACGTGGTAGTAGGGGCGCTTCTTCGAGCCCGCGCGGGCCAGCCTGATCTTCAATGCCATTTCAGTCTCCTGATCGTTCCGTTCGTGGGTTGGTTGGGTCTTGCCTCGCCGTCGCCGGCGAATCTCACGCCCCGGCGGGGGCCGTGTCCTTCTGCGCGGTGCTGTCCGCCGCGATCTGCTCGTGGTGGCGGATCACTTCCCTGATGACGAAATTGAGGAATTTTTCCGCGAAATCCGGATCGAGGTGGGCATCGCGGGCGAGCTGCCTCAGCCGCGCGATCTGCTGGCCCTCGCGCGCCGGGTCGGCCGCCGGCAGGCCGTGGGTGGCCTTGAGCACGCCGACCGCCTGGGTGCAGCGGAAGCGCTCGGCGAGCATGTGGATCAGCGCGGCGTCGATGTTGTCGATCGAGGCGCGGTACTGGGCGAGCTGCGCGCGGGCCGTTTCCGCCGTCTTGTTGTCGGTCATCTCCCCCTCACTTCTTCTTGCCGAATCCCGGCATGCCGCCGAGACCGGGCAGCTTGGCGCCGCCGAGCCCGGGAAGACCGCCGGGAAGGCCGGACAGACCGCCGGGAAGCCCCTTCGGCAGGCCGCCGCCGAGGCCCGCGGCCTCCGCCTGCTTCTGCAGCGCCTCGAGCTGCCTGGGATCCATCTTCGACAGGTCGGGCATGCCACCCATGCCGCCGGGCATCATGCCGCCCAGGCCCATCTTCGAGGCCAGCCCTCCCATGGCGGCGCGCATCATGCCGCCGCCCTTGCCCTTGCCGCCCATGGCCTTCATCATGTCGGCCATCTGCCTGTGCATCTTCAACAGCTTGTTGATCTCCGCGGCGTCGGTGCCGGAACCGGCGGCGATGCGCTTCTTGCGGCTGTGCTTGAGGATGTCGGGGTTGGCGCGCTCGGCCCGGGTCATCGACTGGACGATGGCGATCTGGCGGCCGAACATCTTGTCGTCGAGACCGGCCGCGGCCATCTGGTCCTTCATCTTGCCCATGCCCGGCATCATGCCCATGATGCCGCCCATGCCGCCCATCTTCTGCATCTGCCGCAGCTGCTCGGCGAGGTCGTTCAGGTCGAACTTGCCGGCCTGCATCTTCTTCGCCATCGCCGCGGCCTTTTCCGCGTCGATGGTCTCGGCCGCCTTCTCCACCAGGCTGACGATGTCGCCCATGCCGAGGATGCGGTCGGCGATGCGCTTGGGATGGAACTCCTCGAGCGCGTCCATCTTCTCGCCGGTGCCGATCAGCTTGACCGGCTTGCCGGTGACGGCGCGCATCGACAGCGCCGCGCCGCCGCGGCCGTCGCCGTCCATGCGGGTGAGCACGAGGCCGGTGATGCCCACGCGCTCGTCGAAGCTGCGGGCGAGGTTGACGGCGTCCTGGCCGGTGAGCGAGTCGGCGACGAGCAGGATCTCGTGAGGCGACGACACCTTCCTGATCTCGGCCATCTCGGCCATCAGCGGCTCGTCGATATGGGTGCGGCCGGCGGTGTCGAGGATGACCACGTCGTGGCCGCCGAGCTTCGCCGCCTGGACGGCGCGCCTGGCGATGTCGACCGGCGTCTGGCCCGCGACGATCGGCAAGGTGGCGACCTTCACCTGCTCGCCGAGCTGGCGCAGCTGTTCCTGCGCGGCGGGGCGGCGCGTGTCGAGCGACGCCATCAGCACCTTCTTGCCCTGGCGCTCGGTAAGCCGCCTGGCGATCTTTGCGGTGGTCGTCGTCTTGCCCGAGCCCTGCAGGCCGACCATCATGACGACGACGGGCGCCGGGGCGTTGAGGTCGATCGCCTTGCCTTCCTGGCCGAGCATCTCGACCAGTTCGTCATGGACGATCTTGACGACCATCTGGCCGGGCTTGATCGACTTCAGCACGGCGGCGCCGACGGCCTTCTCGCGCACCCGGTCGGTGAAGCCGCGCACCACTTCCAGCGCCACGTCGGCCTCGATCAGCGCACGGCGGACCTCGCGCAGCGCCGCCGAGACGTCGGCCTCCGACAGCGCGCCGCGGCCCGTGAGGCCATTCAGGATCGAGCCAAGGCGTTCCTGCAGCGATTCGAACATTCGTCTTCCTCTTTCCCGGTCTTCACGTCCGGGAGGTAGTGTCCGCGAGGTCCGGTTCCAAGCCGTTCGCCAAAGCCGAAAAGCACCCGGGGGCGCATCGCGCTGCCGGGTGTTGGCTTCCGGGATCGGCCGATCGTCGCGTCTTCGGCGCGTCGGCGTCCCGGTCAGCGGCTCGGAGTGCTGGACTCGTCGCGGGATTTCGCGGCGTTAAGACAGGAAAAGGACGCCGGAGTCAAGATCGCGGCGCGAACCACTGCGATCGCGGCCGGCCCTGGCGCGGGCCCTCCGCGGGTCAAGCTGGCCGATCCTGGTACTTCGAGGCAGAATCCCCTTGTCCTGATCCCGACGAGTGGCTATGTGTGCGCCGCGCCGGCGACGGCCCGACCACGACCGCGGAGAGGTGGCAGAGTGGTTGAATGCACCGCACTCGAAATGCGGCATACTCGCAAGGGTATCGGGGGTTCGAATCCCCCCCTCTCCGCCACGTGACCTGGCACTCTCCGCCAGTTAGAACCGCGCAATCCCGAGCAATTCCGGCCCGCACGCCCCTTTCGGGAGTGGAGTTCATGGCCGGAAACGGCGGTGTATCACGCGCCTCGGCCTGGCGCACCGAGAGGATCGGGATCGGCGCCTGCGACCATTGACGAATGCGGGCCATCACCTTCTTGCCTTCCACGTCCGGGGGCCGAGGTCGAGGAGCACGAGGTCCGGCGTCGCGACTACTGCCTTGCCGGCACCGTCCTTGCCGGGCGCCGCCTCGACGACCTCCAAGCCCTGCGCCTCGAGCGCGACGCCAAGGACCTGGCGGAATCCGGGATCTCACTCGACGACGAGGATGCGGCCACCGGTCCCTCGACCAACCGCGCCTCGCGGCGTCGGCGCGGCAAACGTTCAGATGGTCGTCCAGCCGCCGTCGACCGGCATGACAATGCCGGTGACGAGGGCGGCCGCGTCCGAGGCGAGGAAGGCGACCGCCTCGGCGATCTCGCCGGGCTGCGCAAGCCGCCCCATCGGGGTATGCGAGAGGATGCCTTCGCGCATGCCGGGCTCGGCGAGCAGCCGCCCGGTCAGCGTCGTCTCGACGAAGGTCGGCGCGATGGCATTCACCCGGATGCCGGCCCGCGCCCATTCGGCGGCATGCGCGCGGGTCAGGTTGACGATACCGCCCTTCGACGCGTGATAGGCCGGGTTGGCATAGAGCGCGTTGCCGACCAGCCCCATGATCGAGGCGACGTTGACGATGGAGCCTCCATTGCCGCTCATCATGAGGCGCGCCGCAGCCCGCGAGCAGAGGAAGGTGCCGGTCAGGTTGACGGCGAGCACGCGGGCCCAGTCTTCAACCGCCAGTTCGATGCTCGCCTTGCGCGCGGCGATCCCCGCATTGTTGACGAGGACGTCGAGGCGTTCGTGTCGCCGCGCCACTTCGGCGAAGGTGGCCGTTACCGATTCTTCGTCGGCGACATCCGTGGTGACGCCGTAGGCATTCACACCGCGCGCCGCCAGGCGGGCCGCCGCCTCCTGCGCCTTGGCTCCGTCGATATCGGCGAGGATCACCGCTGCACCCGCATCGCCCATCCGCCCTCCGATCGCGACGCCGAGGTCTCCGCCACCGCCCGTAACCAGCGCGACGCGGCCCTCGAACGAGGCGAGGCTCCTCGGAGCGTCCTGCCGGCCTGCCATCGTTCAGGCCCCGGCTTCGTCGCGGACTGGATTGCGCAGCAGGCCGATGCCCTCGATCTCGACCTCGCAGACATCGCCGTCCTTCATGAACAGCGGCGGCGTCCGCGCCATGCCGACGCCCGAAGGCGTCCCGGTGACGATCACGTCGCCCGGACTGAGCGTCATCGCCCCGCTGATCTCGGCGACCAGGGTGGCGATGTCGAAGATCAGGTCGTCTGTCGAGGCGTCCTGGACGACGACCCCGTTCAGTCGGGTGACGATCCGGAGCCCGCGCGCGCCTGCGGGCAGCACGTCGGCGGTGACGAAGGCCGGCCCGAACGCGCCGGTTCCGTCGAAGTTCTTGCCCATCGTCCACTGCGAGGTACGCAGCTGGATGTCGCGGACCGAGCCGTCGTTGAAGACCGAGTAGCCGGCGACATGGTCGAGCGCGGCCGCCGGCGGGATGTGGCGGCCGCCAAGACCGATCACCGCGACGAGTTCTCCCTCGAAGTCGAACTGCGTCGAGCGCCTGGGGCGAACAAGAGGCGCGCCGTGGCCGATCAGGCTCGACGCGAAACGGGAGAAGATCGTCGGGAATGCCGGCGGCGCGACGTTCGATTCGGCGGCGTGTTCGCGATAGTTCAGGCCGACGCAGATGATCTTCTCGGGCGCAGCGAGCGGCGGCAGGACTTCGACCGCCGCAAGGTCGATCTCGCCGCCGCCGGCGAGCGCCCGGCCGGCTTCGGCGAGCGCACTTGCGCCTCCAGCGATCAGCGACGCGAGGCTGCCCGGATAGGCCGGATCTCCCTCGCGCCTGCCGCGCAACGCGCCGGAAGCATCCTCGACCGCCAGACCGCGGCGGCCGCCTTCGCGATATTCGACAAATTTCATGCCGTCCCCCTCAGGCGCCGGTGTCGATGACGCCGAGCGTCTCGCCAACGCCGACCACCGTGCCGGCCGGGAAGCGTATCTCGACGAGCACGCCTGCCTCGGGGGCCTCGATCTCCGTCACCGTCTTGTCGGTGTCGATCTCCACGATCAGCTGGCCCTGCGCGACGCGCTCGCCGACGGCGGCAATCCACTTGGAAACCTGGCAGTCCACCACGCCCATCGAGAGCTGCGGCAACTTCACTTCGACGATCATCGCAAATCACACCTTGCTGTTGGCTATGACGGCCCTCACCGCCTCCTCGATCCGGGCTTCGTCCGGAAAGAGCTGCTTTTCGTGCGGCGGGCAGAAGGGGACGTGCACCATCGGAGTGCAGACGCGGCGCGGCGCGGCGCGCAGGGACGAGAAGGCGCGCTCGGTCACGGAGGCGATCACCTCCGATGCGGCGCTGCAGGCGTCGTAGGCGATGTCGGCGGCGACCAGCCGTCCGGTCTTGCCGACCGAGCGCAGGATGGTCGCCATGTCGAGCGGCGCCAGCGTGCGCGGATCGATGACCTCGACGGAAATCCCTTCCTTCGCCAGCTTCTCGGCCACGGCGAGCGACTGGAAGAGGGTGAAGAACGCGACCAGCGTCACGTCCGTGCCTTCGCGCACCACCTTCGCCTCGCCGATGCGCACCGTATGAGCCTCGTCGTCGAGGACGCCGCGACGCCTCACCGTCATCATGTCGGCGAAGACGATCACTGGGTCGGGATCGCGGATCGCCGCCTTCATGAGCCCGTAGGCGTCGTTCGGCGTCGCCGGGGCGACCACCTTGAAGCCGGGGATGCCCATGAAGATCGGATGCGGCCTGTCGGTGTGCTGCGCGGCGGCGTTCGACCGGTGGTAGGTGATGAAGTAGAAGGTGGCCGGCACGTCCGCCTGTGCGCCGAACAGGTAGCGGTTCTTCGCCGCCTGGTTCACCAACTGGTCGAGCGCGACATAGGCGAATGTCGCGATGCTCAGGTCGACGACGGGGCGCATGCCGCACATCGCGGCGCCCACGGCCGCGCCGACGATGGCGCCTTCCGAGATCGGCGTGTTGCGGATGCGCTCGCCGCCGAACTCCTCGAACAGGCCCTGGGTCATGCCGTAGGTGCCGACCTGGATGTCCTCGCCCATGACGAACACGGATTCGTCTTCGCTGAGCGCCTCGCGCAGCGCCTTGTTCATCGCCTGCATCGGCGTGGTGGTCTCGCCGCCAGCCGGCGTTGACGTCGTCACTTCGGCCACGGCGATGCCTCCCAGGCGCTGGAATCCGCGTACATGTTGCTCCACAGGTCGTCCCGGGTCGGGTAGGGGCTCGCCCGGCCGAACTCCACCGCCGCGTCGAGTTCGGCCTCGACGCCCGCCCTGAGCGCGGCGAGATCCTCGTCGGTGACGAGGCCTTCCTCGCGCAGCCGGTCGCTCTCGATGCCGATCGGGTCGCGCTTGCGCCAGTGGGCCATCTCGTCGGGGTCGCGTTTGCCGCCGAGCGCGCCGAGGCGGTAGGAGTGGTCGGCATAGCGGTAGGTCATCGCCTCGACGATGGACGGTCCCTCGCCGCGCCGCGCGCGCGCGACGGCGAGCGCGACCGCTTCGTACACGGCGCGCACGTCCTGCCCGTCGACGGTCGCGCCCTCCATGCCGTATGCAGCGGCGCGGTCGGAAATGCGTTCGATGGGCGTCGCCTGCGCCTGCGGCGTGGTCACGGCGTAGCGGTTGTTCTCGCAGAAGAAGACCACCGGCAGCCGCCAGACGGCGGCCATGTTCATGCCCTCGTGGCAGATGCCCGTGTTCGCCGCTCCGTCGCCGAAAAAGGCCAGGCTCACCCTGTCGAGTTTGCGCAGGCGGTTGGCCAGCGCCGCGCCGACGGCGATGCCGATCGACGAGCCGACAATGGCGGACTCGCCCAGGCTGCCAACCGAGAAATCGGCCAGATGCATGGATCCGCCCATCCCCCCGCATACGCCCGTCGAGCGCCCCATCAACTCCGCGACGAGCCGGTCGACCTTCGAGCCCTTGGCGATGGGGTGGCCGTGGGAGCGGTGGGTGCCGGTGATGTAGTCGTCGTCGGCCAGCGCCATGCAGGCGCCGACGCAGGCCGCCTCCTGGCCGGCGGAGGAGTGCATGACGCCGATGACGTCGCCGCGGTTGATGAGCTTCTCCGTGCGCTCCTCGAAGGCGCGGATCATCATCATCCGGCGCAGCGCGAGAAGTGCGCGTTCCCTGTTGGAAATATGGGGCATCAGCCGGTCCCGTGATCCTTGCGTTCGAACCTCGTCGCTGGCCGGACGATGCCGGCTTCCGCCGCGCGGGACTTCACCCGATCGGGTAGGGCGGCGGAAAACCGCGCGTTTTCAACGGGCATAGGCCCTGGCCAGGCGCCGCTCGAGCCGGCTGCTCAGCAGGCTGAGCGGCCAGCAGATGGCGAAGTAGAGCAGCGAGACGCCGCCGAAGATGAGGAACGGATGGAAGGTGGCGTTGTTGATCATCTGGCTGGCGCGGGTCAGCTCGACGAAGCCGACGAAGGAGGCCATGGCCGTTCCCTTGACCAGCTGGACGAGGAAGCCGACGGTCGGCGGCGTGGCCACGCGCAGCGCCTGCGGCATGATAATGTGGAGTTGGGTCGTAGCGTAGCGCAGACCGAGTACCCGGGCCGCCTCGACCTGCCCCTTACTCACTGATTTTATGCTGCTTTCCCAGATTTCGCCGAGGAAGGCGCCGGCGTTGACGCTGAGCGCCAGACCCGCTGACACCAGCGCGCCGAATTCGAAGCCCAGAAGAGCGGTGCCGAAGTAGATCAGGAAGATCTGCATGAGCACCGGCGTGCCCTGGATCACGCGGAAATAGCCGAGCGCGAACCAGCGCAGCGGCCGCCAGGGCGAGGTGCGCATCAGCGCCAGCGCGAGGCCGATGACGCTGCCGCCGGCGAGGCTGACGAAGAACAGGCCGAGCGTCCACAGCGCGCTCTGGGCGAGGAAGAGGAAATCGCCGAGGTTCAAGGGCCTCATGCGGGCCTCCCGCGGGCGAAGGCCAGCCAGAAGATCAGCGCGAAGACGGCCGCGAACGCGACCGACAGGCAGAAATAGATGCCCGTCGTCACCAGATAGGCCTCGAAGGCGCGGAAGGTCTGGGTCGATATGTCGTAGGTCACGGAGCTGAGCTCGGACGTCGCGATCACCGAGACCGCGCTCGAGGCCAGCATGATCAGGATGAACTGGCTGGCGAGGGGCCAGAAGATGATCTTCAGCGCCTGCGGCAGGACGATGCTGGCATAGAGCTGCAGCGGCGACAGGCCGAGCACCCTGCCGGCCTCCCACTGGCCGCGATCGACGCCGACGATGCCGGCGCGGACGATCTCGATCGTGTAGGCGGCGCCGTTGGCGGTCATCGCGATCAGGGCGGCGCTGTTCGGGCTCATCCGGAAGCCGGCGATCCCCAGTCCGAAATAGACGAGGAAAATCTGGATCAGGAACGGCGTGTTGCGGATGTACTCGACATAGACGTAGATGACGCCGCGCAGCCACCCCGGCCCGGCAATGCGCGACACCGCGGCCGGGATGGCGATGGCGAGGCTGAGGACCATGCACAGCGCGGACAGGCGCAGCGTGGTCAGCGTACCGTCGAGAAGCAGCCAGCGCGCCTTCCAGATGTCGCCGAAGTAGAACTCGTAGCTCATCGGCGCACCCCGTTGGCGGGCGCGGGGTGCGTGCATGCGAAGTTCCGGAGAGGTCTCGCGCCGGCACCCCTGCCCCTCGAGGGCAGGGCAATCGCATGTCGGAATCCGGAGACGTGTTCTGTTTGCCGTACCCCCACCCCTGACCCCTCCCCACAAAGGGGAGGGGGATCGCGGAAAGGCTCCGCTTCTGCCTCAAAGGGGAGGGAATCGCCCGGTCTGCCGCTTGGAGACGACAACGCCAATGCGGCGCAAGGTTCCCCTCCCCCTTGTGCAGGGCGATTGCATACAGGAATCCAGAGACGTGGTCTGGCTGCCGTACCCCCACCCCTGACCCCTCCCCACAAGGGGGAGGGAGACCTTGGCGCCGGCGCTTCCGCTGCCATTGCCGTTCTCAAACGACAGGCCGGAAGCCTCCCGGGATCCCCCTCCCCCTTGTGGGGAGGGGTCAGGGGTGGGGGTACCGCCCGCGGAGAGACCTTGCGAATCCCATATGCGATTGCCCTGCCCCCTTGTGGGGAGGGGCAGGGGTGGGGGTATCTCAAGACGATCCCGCCATCACTCCGTGCGACAACAGCCGCGCCCATCTCAGAGGATCCTGCTGAGGAACGCACGCGTGCGCTCGTTCTTCGGAGCGGCGAAGAATTCGGACGGCGTGCCGATCTCGACGATCTCGCCGCGGTCCATGAAGACGATGCGGTCGGCGACCTCGCGGGCGAAACCCATCTCGTGGGTGACGCAGATCATGGTCATGCCCTCGCGCGCCAGCGAGACCATGACGTTGAGCACCTCCTGGACCATTTCGGGGTCGAGCGCCGACGTCGGCTCGTCGAAGAGAAGCGCCCTCGGCTGCATGCACAACGCCCGCGCGATGGCCACGCGCTGCTGCTGGCCGCCGGAGAGCTGGCCGGGATATTTTTCCGCCTGGTCGCCGATACCGACGCGGGTGAGCATTTCGCGGGCGCGCGCCTGCGCTTCCGCCTTCGGGCTGCCGCGCACCTTGATCGGCGCGATGGTGCAGTTCTCCAGGACGGTGAGGTGCGGGAACAGGTTGAACTGCTGGAAGACCATGCCGATCTGGCCGCTGCGCACCGGCGAGGTCCGCGAGCGGAAGTCGATCGGCGTCCCGTCGAACAGGATCGAGCCGTGCTCGTGCTGCTCCAGGCCGACGATGCAGCGGATCAGCGTCGACTTTCCCGAGCCCGACGGGCCACAGACGATGACGCGCTCGCCTCGGCCGACCGAGAGGTCGACATTGGCGAGCGCCTGAAATGCGCCAAATCGCTTACCGACCTGGCGCATCTCGATGGCTGGCGTGGCGCCTGCTTGCGTGTTCATGCCGGCCTCAGGTGGATGGAGGGCGTCGATGCGCCAGGACACGCATCGATGCCGCTCAGAACTTCGCCTGCGGCTGCCCGAACCACTTCTCGTACATCAGCCCGAGTTCGCCGCTCGCCTTGGCGAAGCCGACGAAGCTGTTCAGCCAGTTGAGCAGGTTCTGGTTGTCGCGGCGGATGGCGATGCCGTTGATCTGGTTGAACATCGCGAACTTCTTCTCCAGCTTGATCTGCGGGCTGGACTTCATCATCTGGGCGGCGTTGTAGAGCGTGTCGGTGACGACATCGATCTGCC
Source organism: uncultured Mesorhizobium sp. (assembly GCA_937958475.1). GTDB lineage: Bacteria > Pseudomonadota > Alphaproteobacteria > Rhizobiales > Rhizobiaceae > DUSC01. The sequence continues at coordinate 13,426 of CALFXR010000123.1, forward strand.
CGGACAGAAGCGCCTGGTACATCGACGGGGTGTCGTCGAAGCGCAGGACCGCGCCTTCGCCCATCCGCTTCGTCAGGAAGCGGTCGGAAGTCGTTCCGCGGACCACCGCGACCCTGAGGTTCTTCAGGTCCTCATAGGACGAGATCGCCAGGTCGGCCGAGGCGAGGACGTTGGAGTCGCTCGTGAAGTAGGGAGCACTGTAGTCGACCTGGAGGGCGCGTTCCGGGGTGACGCCGAGGAAGGCGATGAGGATGTCCACCTTGCCGGCGAGCAGGTACTGGATGCGGCTCGCGCCGGGAACCTGCACCAGTTCCAGTTCGACGCCCATCCGTTCGGCCAGCATCTTGGCCAGCTCGATCTCGAAGCCGACCGATTCCTGCTTCTCGTCCAGGAAGCAGACCGGCACCGCCTCGGTGCAGACGCCGATCAGGATCTTGCCGCGCTTGACGATCTCGTCGGTCGTCTGGGCCTGCGCGACGCCCGCCGTCATGAAGACGACGGCAGCAAGCATGAGAACGGCCTTCAAGCCGCCTCGCATTCTTTCAAACAGATACTGCATTCTCACCTCCCAACACAGCCTGACGGCATTCGTATGCCGTCTGCATTCAGACTGGATCGGAGGGGGACGGGATGCTTCACCCGTTCGGGTAGG
>CALFXR010000124.1 GCA_937958475.1 uncultured Mesorhizobium sp.
CCGGGGGAAATTCCATGCTCGATCCGACACCGACCGCCGCCACGGGGCCGAAGGGCGCCGGACCTGGACCGCTCGATTCTCAAACGCTGGAATTCCTCGGCAGGATGATCGATACCTTCGTCATGGCGACGGTCGAGGCGCTGTGCGCTGCCGATGCCGTGTCGCCGGCGCTGCGCGAGTCGCCGGTGCACAGGACCCGCGTCGCCAAGGTGATGGCCGATCTCGAGGACGTCGAGGCCTCGGTGCTGCGGCTGCGGGCTATGTGGGCGGTGGAAAGCGGCCGCCTCGCGCCCGTCCAGGGCGGCCTGCCGGCGCCCGGCGGCCTCTCGTCCTAGCCCAGGCCCGACCCAGGCCCGACCCAGGCCCGACCTCGTCGCGACCCCGGCCTAGCCCTTCGCCGCCGCCAGCCCGCGCTCGATGTCGGCCTTGAGGTCGGCGACGTCTTCGAGCCCGATCTGCAGGCGGATGACGGGACCCTCGTACGGCCCCTTGGCGATCGTGCGGTCGCCGAGGAACACCGGCACGGCGAGGCTCTCGTAGCCGCCCCAGGAATAGCCGAGGCCGAAGATCGTCAGCGCGTCGAGGAAGGCGTGCGCCTCCTTCTGCCCGCCGCCGTCGAGCACGATCGAGAAGACGCCGCTCGAGCCGTTGAAGTCGCGCCGCCACAGTCCGTGGCCCGGATGGCTTTCCAGCGCCGGGTGCAGCACCTTGGCGACGCCGGGCTTCGCCTCCAGCCACTGCGCGATCTCCAGCGCGCTCCTGCGGTGATGCTCGAGCCTGACCCCCATCGTGCGCAGGCTGCGCAGCACCTGGTAGACGTCGTCGGGCGCCGCGCAGCAGCCCATGGCGAGGAAGGTCTCGTGGAGCCGTGTCCAGCACGCGGCGTTGGCCGAGACGGTGCCGAGCAGGATGTCGGAATGGCCGGCGAGGTACTTCGTCGCCGCATGGATCGAAACGTCGACGCCGAAGTCGAGCGCCTTGAAGTAGAGCGGCGTGGCCCAGGTGTTGTCCATCATGACGACGGCTCCGCCGGCATGCGCGGCGGCCGAGATCGCCGGGATGTCCTGCACCTCGAACGTGTTGGAACCCGGCGATTCCGTGAACACCACCTTCGTGTTCGGCTTCATCAGCGCGGCGATGCCGGAGCCGGCGAGGGGATCGTAATACTCCACCTCGACGCCCAGCCGCTTCAGCATCGTGTTGGCGAAGGTGCGCGTCGGCGCGTAGACGCTGTCGACGATCAGCACGTGGTCGCCCGAAGACAGGAAGGCGAGCAGCGGGATCGTCACCGCCGCCAGCCCCGACGGCACCAGGATCGTGCCGGCCGAGCCTTCCAGTTCGTCGATCGCCGCGCACAGCGCATCGGTCGTCGGCGTGCCCCTTGTACCGTAGGTGTATTTCTGCGCCCGCCCCGCCATCGTCGCCGCATCGGGGAACAGCACCGTCGAGGCATGCACCACCGGTGGGTTGACAAAGCCGAAATAGGCGTGTGGATCGTGGCCCGAATGGGCAAGCCGCGTGTTGATGCCCCAATTGTCGTCGCTGCGCTTCGCCATGGAATCCGAACCATCCCCGAAAGACGCTACGCATAAGGGGGAGCCGCGTGCTCCGCAACCCGCTGCGGACGCCGTCCCGTCGCCGCGGCCGCGCGGCGCGCACCGGCGTTTCGGCGAGACCCTGGCGACCGTCCACCGCCGCGTGCATCGGCCGCGCGCCCGGGGCGCCGAGCCGGTCTGGCCGCGCGCCTTCGACAGGCTGCTGCTGCTCGGTCTGCTGCTGGTCGCCGCGCTCAGCCTGTTCGACGCGGCCGCGACCCGCCGCGCGCGCGCCGACGACGGCCTGCTGTTCTCCGCGATGCGGGCGATCACCGACATCGGCCAGTCGCACTGGTACCTCGTGCCGGCGGCGCTCCTCTTCGTCGGCGCGGCGTACGTCGACTGGCGCGCCGCCGGCTTCCGCGGCCGTCGCCGGCTCGTGCTGCTGCTCGGCCAGGCCGGCTTCGCCTTTGCCGCGGTGGCGCTATCGGGGCTGGTCGCCAACCTCGTCAAGATCGTCGTGGGACGCGCCCGGCCGCAGATGCTCGACGCGTTCGGAGCCCACCATTTCGAGCCGTTCAGCCTCGGCTACGCCTTCGCCAGCTTCCCGTCGGGCCACGCCACCACCGTCGGCGCCGTCACCGCGCTGCTGGTGCTCTGGTTCCCGCGCTACGCGGCGCTCTGGGCGATCGTCGGCGTCTTCCTTGCGGCCACGCGCGTCGCCGCGACGGCGCACTATCTCTCCGACATCGCCGGCGGCTTCCTCTTCGGCCTGGGCTTCACCATCCTCGCCGCCAGGTTCCTCGCCCGGCGCGGCGCGGCGTTCCGTTTCGCCCGCGGAAAAATCCTTCCCGTCGTGGTCGGTCGCCGGACAGCAAGCCGCAAGTAGATCCGGTCCTTCGCGGAACGTGCGCCCAATTCCCGGCGCCGTCGCGCATGTCTGTTCCTCGGCCGGCGAGCGCAGACCGGACGGGCGTGGCCATTCGTACTTGACCCGCAACGAATAATCGCCTTCGATACAGTCCGTGAACGGGATCGAGGGCGAGCGCGTCCCAGTCGACGCGGCTCCGGAAATGGGCCGGAGTGCCGATGCCCTCGCACGGGACGACAGGGCTGGCCCCTGACAACAACAGAAGAAAAGGGTTCGTGGGTATGAAAAACGTTCTGACTGGCATGCTGGGCGTTGCCGCGCTGGCGCTGACTGCATCGGTGGCCTCCGCCGCGACGCTCGACGACGTGAAGGCCAAGGGCTTCGTGCAGTGCGGCGTCAACACCGGTCTCGCCGGCTTCGCCTCGCCGAACGACAAGGGCGAGTGGGCCGGCTTCGACGTCGACTATTGCAGGGCGCTGGCCGCCGCGATCTTCGGCGATGCGAGCAAGGTGAAGTACACGCCGACCACCGCGAAGGAGCGCTTCACCGCGCTGCAGTCGGGCGAGGTCGACGTCCTCATCCGCAATACGACCTGGACGCTCAGCCGCGACACCGCGCTCGGCTTCAACTTCGGCGGCGTCAACTACTATGACGGCCAGGGCTTCATGATCAACGCCAAGAAGCTGCCGGGCGTCAACTCCGCCCTGCAGCTCTCCGGCGCCTCGGTCTGCGTGCAGACCGGCACGACGACCGAGCTCAACCTCGCCGACTACTTCAAGACGAACAAGATGGAGTACAATCCGGTCGTCTTCGAGAAGCTCGAGGAGGTCAACGCGGCCTACGATTCCGGCCGGTGCGACGTCTATACCACCGACCAGTCGGGCCTCTATGCGATCCGCCTGACGCTCGCCGCGCCGGACGATCACGTCGTGCTTCCGGAGATCATCTCCAAGGAGCCGCTCGGCCCGGCCGTGCGCCAGGGCGACGACCAATGGTTCGACATCGTCAAGTGGGTTCACAACGCGCTGCTGACGACCGAGGAACTCGGCATCACCCAGGCCAACGTCGACGAGATGAAGGCCAATGGCGGCCCCGAGGTGAAGCGCGTGCTCGGCCAGGAGGCCGACAGCAAGCTCGCCGCCGACCTCGGTCTGCCGAACGAGTGGGTCGTCAACATCGTCAAGGCCGTCGGCAACTACGGCGAGGTCTTCGAGCGCAACATCGGCTCGGGCAGCCCGCTGAAGATCGCCCGCGGCGTCAACGCCCTGTGGTCGAAGGGCGGCCTGCAGTACGCGCCTCCGATCCGCTGATCTCGGCGTAGCGAACGGAAGGCGGATCCTCCGCCTTCCGACTTCGTCGAAGGGGGTCACATGGCGACGCAGGAAGCTCTCCGCAGCGAAGATACCGCGCGGGTATCGCCGCTCAACGATCCGAAGGTCCGTGGGCTGGTCTACCAGGTCGTGGTCTTCGTCCTCCTGGTGGTCTTCATCTACTGGATCATCGGCAATACCGTCGAAAACCTCCGCCGGGCCAACATCGCCTCGGGCTTCGGCTTCCTCAACGGCCGCGCCGGTTTCGACGTCAGCCAGAATCTCATCGAATTCAGCTCCGATTCGACCTTCGCCAGGGCATTGGTCGTCGGCTTCATCAACACGCTCGTCGTCGCGATCACCGGCATCGTCACCGCCTCGATCGTCGGCTTCCTCGTCGGCATCGGCCGCCTGTCGCGCAACTGGCTGATCCAGAAGATCTGCACGGTCTATGTCGAGCTGTTCCGCAACATCCCGCCGCTGCTCGTCATCTTCTTCTGGTATCTCGGCGTGCTTTCGGTCCTGCCGCTGCCGCGCGACAGCATCGACCTGCCGCTCGGCAGCTACCTGAACAGCCGCGGGCTCTATCTGCCGCGCTTCGTCTGGGGCGATGGTGCCTGGCTGATCGGCGTGTCGCTGCTCGTTGCCATCGCCCTGTCGGTCTTCGTCGCGCGACGGGCGCGCGCCCGGCAGATGGCGACCGGCCAGCAGTTCCCCGTCCTGTGGACCTCGATCGGTCTCATCGTCGGCCTGCCGCTGCTCGCCTTCGTCGTCTCGGGCTTCCCGCTCTCCTTCGAGGTGCCGAAGCTGTCGACCTTCAATCTGACCGGCGGCATGCAGATCAAGCCGGAGTTCATCGCGCTCTACCTGGCGCTGTCCTTCTACACGGCGTCCTTCATCGCCGAGATCGTGCGGGCCGGCATCATCGGCGTGCCGAAAGGCCAGTCCGAGGCGTCCTTCGCGCTCGGCCTCCGCTCGGGTCAGGCGCTGCGCCTCGTCGTCATCCCGCAGGCGCTGCGCATCATCATTCCGCCGCTCACCAGCCAGTATCTCAACCTGACCAAGAACTCGTCGCTGGCGATCGCCGTCGGCTACGCCGACCTCGTTGCCATCGGCGGCACGATCCTCAACCAGACCGGCCAGTCGATCGAGATCGTGGCCATCTGGATGGTGGTCTATCTCGGGTTGAGCCTGCTCACCTCCGTCTTCATGAACTGGTTCAATTCGCGCATGGCGCTGGTGGAGCGTTGAGATGGCCGTCACCGATGTCTCCTACGTCCGCACCGAAATGTCGCCGTCCGAGCAGCCGCCGCGCGGCGAGCGCGGCCTCGTCGCCTGGCTGCAGAAGAACCTGTTCGCTTCGGTCGGCGATTCTGTCCTCACCGTCGTCGGCCTGCTCCTGATCGCCGTGATCCTGCCGCCCTTCATCCGCTGGGCCTTCCTCGACGCTGCCTGGTACGGCACCGACCGTTCGGTCTGCGCCACCGTCGTCCAGGGCGGCGTCCAGCCGGAGGGCTGGTCGGGCGCGTGCTGGCCCTTCGTCAAGGCGAAGTTCGAACTGTTCATGTTCGGCCGCTACCCGATCGACGAACGCTGGCGCGTGCTGCTGGTCGGCGTCATGTTCGTCGCGCTGTTCGTGCCGCTGCTGATGCCGCGCGCGCCGCGCAAGGGCCTCAATGCGCTGCTGTTCTTCGTCGTCTTCCCGGTCGTCGCCTTCGTGCTCCTGGTCGGCGGCTGGTTCGGGCTGGAGCATGTCGAGACCTCGCTGTGGGGCGGCCTGCTGGTGACGCTGGTGCTGTCCTATGTCGGCATCTCGGTGTCGCTGCCGTTCGGCATCGTGCTGGCGCTCGGGCGGCGCTCCAAGCTGCCCGTGCTGAAGATGCTCTCCGTCGTCTTCATCGAGGCGGTGCGCGGCGTGCCGCTGGTCACCGTGCTGTTCATGGCGAGCGTCATGCTGCCGCTGTTCCTGCCGCCCGGCACGACCTTCGACAAGCTGCTGCGCGCGCTGATCGGCGTCGCCCTGTTCGCCTCGGCCTACATGGCGGAGGTGGTCCGCGGCGGCCTGCAGGCCATCCCCAAGGGCCAGTACGAGGGCGCCGATTCGCTCGGCCTCGGCTACTGGCAGAAAATGGGCCTGATCGTGCTGCCGCAGGCGCTGAAGCTGGTCATCCCGGGCATCGTCAACACCTTCATCGGCCTGTTCAAGGACACCAGCCTGGTTTCGATCATCGGCATGTTCGACCTGCTCGGCATCGTCCGCCAGGCCTTCTCCGACACCAACTGGGCCTCGCCGCAGACGCCGATGACCGGGCTGGTCTTCGCCGGCTTCATCTTCTGGATCTTCTGTTTCGGCATGTCGCGCTACTCGATCTACACCGAAAAGCGCCTCGACACCGGGCACCGCAAATGAGCCTGAACGCAGGCCGCGAATAAAAAGGGGAACTACGATGGCAATCGAAAACGCGGTCAGCGCGGAAGAGATCAGGGTCGATGCCGCCAAGATGCACATCTCGGAGACCGAGGTGGCGGTCGACATCGTCGGCATGCACAAATGGTACGGCGAGTTCCACGTGCTGAAGGACATCAACCTCAGGGTCATGCGCGGCGAGCGCATCGTCGTCTGCGGCCCGTCCGGTTCCGGCAAGTCGACGCTGATCCGCTGCATCAACCGGCTGGAGGAGCACCAGAAGGGCAAGATCATCGTCGACAAGATCGAACTGACCAACGATCTGAAGCGCATCGACGAGATCCGCCGCGAAGTCGGCATGGTCTTCCAGCACTTCAACCTGTTCCCGCATCTGACCATCCTGGAGAACTGCACGCTGGCGCCGATCTGGGTGCGCAAGATGCCGAAGAAGCAGGCCGAGGAAGTCGCCATGCACTTTCTCACCCGCGTCAAGATCCCCGAGCAGGCGCTCAAATACCCGGGCCAGCTGTCGGGCGGCCAGCAGCAGCGCGTGGCGATCGCCCGCTCGCTGTGCATGAACCCGCGCATCATGCTCTTCGACGAGCCGACGTCGGCGCTCGACCCCGAGATGATCAAGGAAGTGCTCGAGACCATGGTCGGGCTCGCCGAGGAAGGCATGACCATGCTCTGCGTCACGCACGAGATGGGCTTCGCCCGCAAGGTCGCCAACCGCGTCATCTTCATGGACGCCGGCCAGATCGTCGAGCAGAACACGCCCTCGCAGTTCTTCGACCATCCCCAGCACGAGCGCACCAAGCTCTTCCTCAGCCAGATCCTGCACTGAGCGAGCGCCACTCCTCGCCCCCACGAATGTGGGGGAGAGGTGGCTCGGGCGAAGCC
>CALFXR010000125.1 GCA_937958475.1 uncultured Mesorhizobium sp.
GATGATCAGGGACGTCGCCACCAAACCCTATCCCGACCAGAAGCCGGGCACGTCGGGCCTGCGCAAGAAGGTCCCGGTGTTCCAGCAGGAGAACTACGCCGAGAACTTCATCCAGTCGGTGTTCGATTCGCTCGACGGCTATGCCGGCCGCACGCTGGTCGTCGGCGGCGACGGCCGCTATTTCAACCGCGAGGTCATCCAGACCGCTGTCGCAATGGCCGCCGCCAACGGTTTCGGCCGCGTCATCGTCGGCCGCGGCGGCATATTGTCGACGCCGGCAGCCTCGCACGTCATCCGCAAGTACGGCGCCTTCGGCGGCCTCATTTTGTCGGCCTCGCACAATCCCGGCGGCCCGCACGAGGATTTCGGCATAAAATACAACATCGGCAATGGCGGCCCGGCGCCCGAGAAGATCACAGACGCCGTCTTCGCCCGTTCGAAGGTGATCGACCGCTACCGCATCTTCGAGGCCGCCGCCGTCGACCTCGACACGATCGGCCTCGCCCGCCTCGGCCCGATGGAGGTCGAGATCGTCGATCCCGTCGCCGACTACGCGGCGCTGATGGAGACGCTGTTCGACTTCGACGCCATCCGCGCCATGTTCCGCTCCGGCTTCCGCATGGCCTTCGACGCCATGCACGCCGTCACAGGCCCCTACGCGAAGGAGATTCTCGAAAACCGCCTCGGCGCGCCCGCCGGTACCGCCCGCAACGCCGTGCCGCTGCCCGATTTCGGCGGCCATCACCCCGACCCCAACCTCGTCCACGCGAAGGAGCTCTACGACGAGATGATGGCGGCCGACGCGCCCGACTTCGGCGCGGCTTCAGACGGCGACGGCGACCGCAACCTGATCATCGGCAAGGGCATCTTCGTCACCCCGTCGGATTCGCTGGCCCTGCTCGCCGCCAACGCGCACCTCGCGCCCGGCTATGCCGGCGGCCTGAAGGGCATCGCCCGCTCGATGCCGACGAGTGCCGCCGCCGACCGCGTCGCGCAAAAGCTCGGCATCGGCATGTACGAGACGCCGACCGGCTGGAAGTTCTTCGGCAACCTGCTCGACGCCGGCATGGCCACCATCTGCGGCGAGGAGAGCGCCGGCACCGGCTCCGACCACGTGCGCGAGAAGGACGGGCTGTGGGCGGTGCTTCTGTGGCTCAACATCCTCGCCGTGCGCAAGGAACCGGTGAAGGCGATCGTCGAGCGCCACTGGGCCGAATACGGTCGCAACTTTTATTCCCGCCACGACTACGAGGCGGTCGAGACCGACGCCGCCAACCGGCTGGTCGACGGGCTTCGCGCCCGTCTCGCCGCGCTCCCCGGCATGCGCATCGGCGCGCTCGCGATCGCCGCGGCCGACGATTTCGCCTACCACGACCCGGTCGACGGCTCGGTCAGCCGCAACCAGGGCATCCGCGTGCTGTTCGAAGGCGGCTCGCGCGTCGTCTTCCGCCTGTCGGGCACCGGCACGTCGGGGGCGACGCTGCGCGTCTACATCGAGCGCTACGAGCCCGATCCGGCGAAGCACGGCCTGGAGACTCAAGGCGCGCTGGCCGACCTCATCGCCGCGGCGGAAGACATCGCCGGCATCCGCCGGCACACCGGCCGCGCCGCGCCGACCGTGATCACGTGAGCGAAGCCGGCAGAAGGCGAGATCGACAGACGTGGCACCACGCGAATCCGCGCTTCACCCGGAAAGCGGCGCGTTGATGGCGAGCTGAGCGGCAAACGCCCGTTTGTAGGCCGGCCTGGCCTCTCCGCGAGTCACATAGGCCGCCAGGTTCCCATACTCTTCGAGAAGGCCTGACGTCCTCAACCTGAGAAGAACCGAGATCATTAGGAGGTCGCCGGCGCTGAATGCGCCGTCGAGCCATTCGGCGTCGCCGATATAGGACGAAAGCTGGGCAAGACGCGCACGGATGCGATCCTTCAGGAGTGGCAGGCGTTCTGCATTCCAGGGCTCGTCGCGTTCGAGGATCAGCGCGTTGACGAGTTCGAGGATCGGCGGTTCGACGGTGTTGAGGGCGGCGAACATCCAGGTGATCGCCCGCGCCCGGGCGTTTGAATCTGTAGGTAGCAGCCCCGCGTGCCGATCGGCGAGGTGGAAGACGATCGAGCCGGTCTCGAACAGCGCCAGCGAACCTTCCTCGTATGTGGGGATCTGGCCGAAGGGATGCAGTGCGAGGTGACCCGGCGCCTTCATTTCCGCGAAGGAGACGAGGCGCACCTGGTAAGGCTGCCCCGCTTCTTCCAATGCCCAGCGGACGCGCGTGTCACGCGCCAGTCCCTTGCCGCCATCGGGAGAGCGTTCGAACGCGGTGATTGTTATCGTCATGAGCCACTCGCTGGGTTCGAGCTGATCCTGGTATGTCGACCGGGGCCCGGTCGCCTCCGTCCGGCTGGGCGGAGGCGGTTGTCGCCAGGCCGTTACCCCTCCTTGATGTCCGGCTCGACCAGATTGGCGAGCTGGAGCAGCGATTCCTGCCAGCCGAGATAGCACGCCGCCTCGGGGATCATCTCGGGGATGCCGGTCTGCACGATCTTCAGGTCGGTGCCGCAGAACACTTGCTCCAGCTCGACCGTCACCTTGATCTCTCCGGGCAGGTTCGGGTCGTCGAAGCGGTCGGTGTAGACCAGCTTCCGGTTCTCCTCGAGTTCCAGATACTCGCCGCCGAAGGCGTGCGAGCCGCCCGTCGTGAAATTCATGAACGACATGCGGAACGTGCCGCCCACCCTGGCGTCGGCATGGTGCACCTTGCCGAGGAAGCCGTAGGGCGGCAGCCAGCGGCACATGGCGTCGGAATCGAGGAAGGCGCGATAGACCTTCTCCGGCGGGGCTTTCAGCACGCGGTGCAGGCGGATCGTGTGCGGCATGACGTTACTCCTTCTTCACTGCCGGGGGGAAAAGCGCTTCGAGAAAGCGGCGCAGGTGCGCGAGGTTGTCGCGCGCCACGTCGGCGCCGTTCTTCGCCTTGGCGAAGATGAACGAGCCCTGCAACACGGCCTGGATGAAGAAGCCGACGCTTTCCGGCGTCCACGCGGCGTCCGGCGCATGAAGCGCCTTGGCCGCCGCCGCGTCGGCGACGAGCTCGTCGATATGGCCGCTCATGCCCGCGTCGCAGGCCGAAAGCAGCGCCGGGTGGCTTTGGTACACCTCCTGCACCAGCGTGCCGAGCAGGCAGGCGAATTCGGGGATTGGCCGGTCGAGGATGGCGACGCGGAAGTCGACATAGGCGAGCAGCCGCGCGCGCGGATCGGCAAGCGCGCGATAGGGCGCATTGGCGAAGACCGCGCCGGTGAACGCGTTCCAGTGCTCGATCGC
>CALFXR010000126.1 GCA_937958475.1 uncultured Mesorhizobium sp.
GCCGCGCTTCTGACGGCAGAGCGTCTGGTCGGCGAGATTTCGTTCCACGCCACGGTGTGAAAGCAGGGCCGCCGGCCCGCGATGTGAAAGCAAGACCGCCGGCCCGCCCTCAGGAGACGGCGGCCACCTTTCCCGGACCGTTGTAGGCGCGGAACCATTCGACGAAGTCGGCGATACCCTCGTCGAGCGGCACCGTCGGGCGGAAGCCGAGGTCGCGCGTCGCCAGCGCGATGTCGGCATAGGTGCGAACCACGTCGCCGGCCGGCTTCGGCCGCATCTCCAGCCTCGCCGTCCGGCCCGTGGCGCGTTCGATCGCGGCGATGAAGTCGAGCAGCCGCACGGGATTGTTGTTGCCGAGATTGTAGATGGCCTCGACCGGCCGGGCGAGGATGCGGTCGGCGGCGGCGACCACGCCGGCGGCGATGTCGTTGACATGGGTGAAGTCGCGTTCCATCTCGCCGTTGTTGAAGACCTGGATCGGCTCGCCCTTCAGGATCGCGTCGGTGAACAGCCACGGCGCCATGTCGGGCCGGCCGTAGCGACCGTAGACGGTGAAGAAGCGCAGGCCCGTGGACGCCACGCCGCACGTCTCGCCATAGGCGTGGGCGAGCAGTTCGCCCGCCCGCTTGGTCGCCGCGTAGACCGAGACCGGACGATCGGTGCGGTCGGCCTCGGCGAAGGGGATCTTGTCGTTGGCGCCGTAGACCGACGAGGACGAGGCGAAGACGACCGGGATGCGGCCGAGCCGCACCGCCTGTTCGAAGACGGCGACCTGGCCGGCGACGTTGGTCTGCACGTAGGGGTGGGGGTTCTCGATCGAATAGCGCACGCCCGCCTGCGCGGCGAGGTGTACGATCGCGTCGAATCCGTCTTCGCCGGCCGCCGCCGCCAACTGTGCCGGGTCTGCGATGTCGGCGACGGCGAAGCGGAAGCGGTCGAACCCGGCCAGCCGCGCGAGGCGCGCCTTTTTCAGCTCGACCGAATAGTGGTCACTGAGGTTGTCGACGCCGACCACCGTGTCGCCGCGATCGAGGAAGCGCTGCGCGGCGTGATGGCCGATGAAACCCGCTGCACCCGTGAGAAGAACACGCATTCAGACTTCGCAAAGGTTGGGCCGCCGATCCGTCTGCTCCACGGGCTCACCCTGAGCGACGGCGCTCCGCGCAGGCAGAACGGGGAATAGGGTGATGCAGTCGACATTGCAATGACCCGCGCCGGGCTCTTTCGCGGGACTGTCTTCAACTGAACGACAGCGGGAGCCGTCCGCTTCACGGCGCGAGACGCAGGATCTGGATGTTCCGCCCGGTTCCCTTCGTGTAGTCGAAACCGGAGATCGTCGCTAGAACCTCCGTCTCGCGACCGCCGAGCGCACCCCGGAAAAGCTCCTGCTGGTCGTCGCGGACGGCGGCGACCGCGCAGGCCGGATCGGCGATGAGATGGGCCGCGGCGCCTTCCGGATCCGTCAGGATCGTCTTGGTTCCGGCATTGACGACGAGGCTCGGCTCGCGGAAGGCCGACGACGCGAGCAGCGACCCGGGACAAGGCTTCACTTCGTGGAACGTCGCGCCGATTTCCTGGCCGAGCCACAGCGGCTTCATCTCGGGCAGCAGCTTGAAGGCGACGATGCCGAGGGCGAGCCCGGCCGCCAGCGAAGCGGCGAGCACGCGCGACACCGGCGACGGGAAGGGCGATCTGAAGCCGGAGCCCAGCCAGCCGGCCAGCAGGATCAGGACGCCAGCCACCAGTCCCAGCGAGTTCCAGCGGGCCAGCAGGTAGGGATAGACTGCGATACAGGCGATGAACAGGGCGAGGGTGACGATCGCCCAGCCAAGTACGGCGAGGCGAACCAGCCAGGTCTCCCATCGGGGGCGCGGGGCGTCGCGGACACCATCCGTCAGCCACCAGCCGGCAAGAATCAGCAGGGCGGGATAGGTCGGAAGCACATAGTGCGGCAGCTTCGTCGGCACCAGTTCGAAGACGATCCAGATCGGGATGATCCAGGCCAGGCAGAACGCCGCGCGCGGATCCGTGCGGAAGGCGCGCAGCCCTTTCAAGCCGCCACGCAGGCCTTCCAGCGCGAAGGGCCACATGAACACGGAGTACGCCACGAAGTAGTAGCCCGGCGGGAAGCCGTGCGACTCCTGGCCGGACTTGATCTTGCTGAACATCGAGCGGACGATCGCCTCGTGCCAGAAGGTCTTGCCCGATATCGCCGTGATGGCGATCAGCCACGGTGCGGCGATCAGCGCGACGATCAGCAAGCCGCGCAGCGGCTTCAGCGCTTTCGCCCAGGAAAGGTCGCGGTCGTGGATCGAGAGCGCAGCGACCGTCAGCAGGCCTATGCCGGGGACGATCGGGCCCTTGACCATGGCGCCGCAGCCGACAGCGATCCAGAACAGCCACGGCGCGAAGCGCCAGGCCGGCTTCTGCTGGCGCACGCCGAGATAGATCTGCGCCAGCATGTACTGCATGGTCACCGCCGCCGCGAGCACGGTCGCGTCGGTCTTGGCGATGCGGGCTTCGAAGTTCAGCATCACGATGCCGGTGAGGCCGATCGCGCCGATGAAACCGACTGCCGGACCGAACAGGCGCGTACCGATGAGGTAAGTCATCAGAACGGCGACGATCGCCGCCACCTGCGAGACGAGACGGTTGATCCATACCGGCGCGTCTGGGCCGGTTCCGGTGAGGATGATGGCGGCGGACTGCAGCCAGTAGATTCCGACCGGTTGCAGGTAGCGTGGCTGGTCCTGGAAGCGAATGTCGACATAGTTGCCTGTCTCGGCCATCTGGCGCGTGGCCTGGACATAGCGGGACTCGTCGCGGTCCGTGACCGGCAGCCGGGTGATGCCCGTCGAGAGCGTGGCCAGGCAAAGCAGAACGAGGAACAGCAGCTTGAGGATGTGAGCGCGCGTCGTCCCGGCCGAGGCAAGGCGATCGAGGACCTCATTCATCGGCCATTCCCTCGATCTTGGGCCGGACTTTGCGGCGCCGCTTGAACCACCACACGCCAAACAGGTCGAGTGCGCCATGCACGCCGCGGTCGATGATGCCGTAGTGCGACTTGCCGTGGAGGCGCGGCCGGTCGACGACCGGGCGGTGTACCACGCCGTAGCCTTCGATCAGCACCAGCGCCGGCAGGAAGCGGTGGCTGCCCTCGAAGAACGGCAGACGCCGGAAGACGTCGGCGCGCAAAACCTTGAGGCCGCAGGCCGTGTCGGTCGTGTCGTCTTCGAGAAGCCAGCGGCGCAGCTTGTTGGCGAAGCGCGAGGCATATTTCTTCAGGTCCGAATCGCCGCGCTTCAGCCGCTGCCCCACGGCAATGCCGACGCCCGGCCCGGCTGCCGCGAGGGCATCGACCAGCTCCGCGACATGGACGGGATTGTTCTGGCCGTCGCCGTCGATCGTCGCCACGAGATTGCCTCTGGCGGCGAAGACGCCGGTGCGCAGCGCCAGGCTCTTGCCGGTCGAGCGATCATGGCGCAGATACGTGATCGCGAATGGGTGCTTCGGCCGTTCGCCGCGCACGATTGCCGCCGTCTCGTCGGTGGAGCCGTCGTCTACCAGGATCACCTCGAACTGCCGCCCGGCGAGCGCCGTACCGAGTTCGGCGAAGACCGAGGGAAGGTTCTCTCCCTCGTTCTTGGCCGGAATGACAACCGAGATGAAGTCGCCGCCCTGTTCGCTCATCAGCGCATCCACATGTGCCCCAGCCGTCGCCCCGGTCATGCCAGCGGGTCCTGGGATCCGCTCTTGGCAGCCTTCTTCATCTTGCGCTCGTTGGCGATGAGCCAGAGGTTGCGGACATAGATGATCACGCCGAAAGCCTGGCCGGCAATGAACACCGGATCCTGGCGCTGGATCGAATAGACGAGCAGCAGCATGCCGCCGCCGAGCGAGAAGAACCAGAAGGCGACGGGAACAACCGAGCGCCGGACCCGCTCCGACGCGATCCATTGCACCAGGAAACGCATCGTGAACAGGGTCTGGGCGACGAAACCAAGCAGGATCCATGCATCGAACTGCTCGACGAAGACGCGATGCAGCCAATCGATCAGTTGGACGAACAACTCGCTCATGCGACCAACTCCCTGACCACCGCGACGGGGCGATAGCGGCGGCGCAGCCACCACACGCCGAACAGGTCGAGAGCGCCGCGCAGTCCGCGATCGAGGATGCCGTAGTTCGACTTGCCGTGACGACGCGGCCGGTCGACGACCTCGATATGTGTCACTTCGTAGCCTTCGCGCAGTATCAGCGCCGGCAGGTAGCGGTGCCAGCCGTCGAAGAAGGGGAGGCGGCGAAAGATCTCGGCCGGGATCGCCTTGAGTCCGCAGCCCGTATCGCTGGTCTGGTCCTTGAGGATCGCGCGCCTCAGGCCATTGGCGAAGCGGGAGGAGAGGCGCTTCACCAGCGTGTCGGTGCGTTTCAGCCGCTGCCCGGCGGCGAGGCCGGCCTTCGGGCCGGCGGCGACGAGCGCGTCGGCGAGTTTGGGCAGATAGGCGGGATCGTTCTGGCCGTCGCCGTCCATGGTCAGCACGATCGCGCCGCGCGCGGCGAGCGCGCCGGTGCGAATGGCCGCGCTCTGGCCGGCCGAGCGTTCGTGGCAGATGCAGCGCAGATTTGCCGCACCGGCCGCGATTCTCCGGTCGAGCGCGTCGCTGGTGCCGTCGGTCGAGCCGTCGTCGACGACGATCACCTCGAAAGCGCGTCCGGCCATCGCCGCATCGACCTCGTCCAGCAGGAAGGCGAGGTTCGGCGCTTCGTTCTTGCACGGAATGACTACCGACACGGCGGGCGTTGGCGTGGCTTGCATCGTCTGCGATCCCGAAAATCGCGGCCTCAATATCACCGAAGCACAGCCGATGCCACCCGGGCGGGCGGTGGGCGGACCTCGGCGGTGCCC
>CALFXR010000127.1 GCA_937958475.1 uncultured Mesorhizobium sp.
GCGATCAAGTAGCACCGATCTCCGGACGACCGGACGGAAAGGGGCGGGCGACCGCCCCTTTTTCGTCCGCTAAAACATGAATGCGACATTCATGTATATCGACTCGGGCTTCCGCCGGGCGTAGCCCTTCGCCACCCGGGGCGATGGGCTCCGGGATCGTCCAGGAGGTGCTTTCCATGAAACTGTCCGATCTCGCATCGGCCCTCGCCGCCGCCGCGATGCTCGCGCCCGGCGGCGCCCGCGCCGACGAATGCCCGATGAGCTACGCGCTGTTCGAGGCGACCGTCCCGCATGTCGACCTGACCGAATGCCCGGCGGCGCTGGCCCGCGCCGGCGCCTTCTGCCGTCTGGCGCTCGGCGCGGAAGAGGCGCACGTCTTCGTCTTCGACGACACTTCGTCCTGCCTCGTCGCGACGAAGAGTTTTGACGAGGAACAGTTCCAGGTCTCGCTGAAGTAGTCGCGCCTGAACGGATCGTCCCGGCGGGTGCCGCCTCCGCCCGCCGCGACGGTCTTCAGAACCTCAGCGCCGCCCGCTCGGCCTTCCTGTATTCGCCGGGCGTCATGCCCGTCTCGCGGCGGAAGAAGCGGCTGAAATAGGCCGGATCCGGAAATCCCAGCGCCAGCCCGATCGACTGCGCCGGCAGGAAGGTGAAGACCAGGTCGCGCCTGGCCTCGTCGACCAGCCTGCGATTGAGCAGCTGCTGCAGACTGCAGCCCGTCGCCGCCCTCAGAATCCGGTTGAGATGCGCCGTCGAGACGCCGATCGCCCCGGCGTAGAAGGCGGCATCGCGGTGCTCGCGGAAATGCGCGCCGATCAGCGCGCCGAGCCGTTCGATGCGCTCCTGGTCGCGGTCGCGCGGCCGCTCGCCCTCGACCTCGCGGCCGCCCGCGGCGCGCACCACGCCGACCAGCGACGCCGCCACCAGCGCCTCCAGCATGGCGGCGCGGCCGACCCCGTGGCCCTGGATCTCGGCGCCGAGCCGCACCAGGCATTCCGCGGCGTCCTTGCCTCCGCCGCCCTCCAGCGTCACGATGCGCGGCGCCGCGACGAAGGCGGCGACGTGGCGGTCGACGGCGGCGACCGCATCGAGGCGGTCGCGCAGGACGGTCAGCACCAGCCCGCCGATGTCGCGCGAGAAGCGGAAGCCGTGCGCGGCGCCAGGCGGCACGAACAGCGCCGTCCCTTCGGCGAAGGGACGGTAGGCGCCGTCCATCAGCGCCTCGCCGTGGCCGTGGGAAATGTACAGGAGCTGGAAGAAGGCCTCGTGCCGGTGCGGGCGGATCTCCCAGTCGTGCAGCCGGCTGCGCTCGGGGATCGACTCGCAATGCAGCCAGAAGCGGCCGGTCCGTCCGGCATCCTCGCCATAGAGCTGGTAGGTCGGGACGTGCCTGGTCATGCGCCTATCGCTGCGGTCATGTTCGTAAAGTGCAAGAAATTGCCGATCCTGTCCATTGCCCGCCGGCCCCGCGCGCATCACCTTCGCGTACCTGTCGCATCGGGAGGAACGTCATGCGCACCAAAGTCGTCATCATCGGTTCGGGCCCGTCGGGCCTGCTGCTCGGCCAGTTGCTGACCAATGCCGGCATCGACAACGTCATCCTCGAGCGCTCGTCCCGCGAACACGTCCTGTCGCGCATCCGCGCCGGCGTGCTCGAGGAGGGCGCCGTGGCGATGATCGACGAGGCCGGCGCCGGCGAGCGCATGCACCGCGAGGGCCTGCTCCACGACGGCTTCGACATCGCCTTCGGCGGCCGCCGCCACCGCATCGACCTGTTCGGCCTGACCGAGGGCAAGCGCGTCGTCGTCTACGGCCAGACCGAGGTGACGCTCGACCTGATGGACAAGCGCGCCGCGACCGGCGGCGTCACCGTCTACGAGGCCGACAGGGTCGACCCCCGCGGCTTCGACGGCGCCAGCCCCTACGTGACCTGGGAGAAGGACGGCGTCGCCCACCGCATCGACTGCGACTTCATCGCCGGCTGCGACGGCTTCCACGGCGTGTCGCGCAAGTCGGTGCCCGAAGGCGCCATCCACAATTACGAGCGCGTCTATCCGTTCGGCTGGCTGGGCATCATCGCCGAGGTCGCCCCGGTCAGCCACGAACTGGTCTACGCCAACCACCATCGCGGCTTCGCGCTGTGCTCGATGCGCTCGCACACCCGCTCGCGCTACTACGTGCAGTGCTCGCTCGACGACAGGATAGACGACTGGTCCGACGCCCGCTTCTGGGACGAGATCAGGGCCAGGCTGCCCGCCGAGACCGCGGAGGCGATGACGACCGGCCCGTCGATCGAGAAGTCGATCGCGCCCTTGCGCTCCTTCGTCGCCGAGCCGATGCGCTTCGGCAGGCTGTTCCTGGTCGGCGACGCCGCCCACATCGTGCCGCCCACCGGCGCCAAGGGCCTCAACCTCGCCGCCAGCGACGTGCGCTATCTCTTCGACGGCCTGCGCGAATTCTACGACGAGCGTTCCGCCGCCGGCATCGACGCCTATTCGGCGCGGGCGCTGTCGCGCATCTGGAAGGCCGAGCGCTTCTCCTGGTGGATGACCAACACGCTGCACAAGTTCCCGGAGACCGGGCCGTTCGGCCAGAAGATGCAGGAGGCCGAGCTCGACTATCTGTTCGCCTCGCGCGCCGCCTCGACATCGCTCGCCGAGAACTACGTCGGCCTGCCTTACTGAGGCGCCACCGGCTGCGGCGCCGCCGACCTTATGGCGCGGATCAGCGCCTGCATCGACGGGGAACGCTCGGCGTCGGCGCGCAGGGTGATGCCGACGGCGCCGCGCGTTTCCGCCGTGTCGATCGGCAGCGCGGCGAGCGCGCCGGCGGCGATGTCGCCGATGACCACGCCCTCCGAGATCGCCCACACCGCGTCGCTGTCGCGCACGAAGGCGCGGCCGAAGGAATCCGACACGCTCTCGATGCGCGCGCCGGGGTCGGGCAGGCCGTGGGCGATGAGGAAGCGCTCGACATAGGGCCGGATGATCGCCGTCGCGGTCGGCATCACCATGGGAAAGGCCGCCATCCCGGCGATGTCGAACGGCGCCTGCGCCAGCAGCGGATGGCCCGCCCGGACTACGAACAGCACCTGCTCGGAATAGAGGTGCTCGAAGGTGAAGCCGACCATGCGCTCCGGCGAGGCCAGCCGTCCGACGACGAGGTCGAGGCTTCCAGACGCCAGCTGGTCGAGCAGCACGGCGTTCTCGCCGGTGACGACCTTCAGCCGCCCGCCCGGCATCTCGGCGAGGTACTTCCGCACCGCGGCCGGCATGACGCGCGCCGAGACCGTGGGCAGGGCGCCGACGCGGACCGGCGTCTCCGTCTCGGCGCCGCCGGCGCGCACCGCGTCGATCCCCTGGCGCAGCGCCGCGATGCTGGCGCCGGCATGGCGGCGGAACGCCTCGCCTCCCGCCGTCAGCCTGATGCCGCGCCCGTCCGGCTCGATCACCGCGGCGCCGAGCGCCTCCTCCAGCTCGCGGATGGTGCGGGTGACCGCCGGCTGCGAGACGTTGAGCACGGCGGCGGCCTTGCCGATCGCGCCGGTGCGGGCGACTTCGAGGAATGTGCGGATGTGGCGATACTTGATCTGCATCGGCAATCCATACCAGAAAGATTATCGGTTGCGCCATAACCGCTATTTTTCTTAACTGGGCGGTTGTGGTTCTCTGCCGGCCTCGAGGGAGAAAAAAGCCAAATGGCCGACCAAGAAAAAAAGTCCGAGCGGTATCGCGAGGGCATGGCGACCCGGCGGCAGGTACTCGGCGCAGCCTACGTCGATGCCGCGCAGGCCAGGAAGTCGGCGCTCGACGAGCCGTTCCAGGATCTGATCACCGAAGCGGCCTGGGGCCATGTCTGGTCCCGGACGAACTGGACGAAGCGGGAGCGCTCGATGGTCACCATCGCGCTGCTCGCCGCGCTCGGCCACTATGACGAGGTGGCGATGCACGTGCGCGCCACCCGCAACACGGGTGCGACACCGGAGGACATTCGCGAAGCGCTCCTCCACGTGGCAATCTATGCCGGCGTGCCCGCGGCGAACCACGCGTACAAGATCGTCAAGCAGACGCTTGCGGAAATGGAGGGCGGCACGACCGCCTGAACGGAGGAACCAGTATGTCCAACCTGAAGCCCGAGACGGGCTCCTTCTTCCAGCGGGACCGCGATTGGCACCCGCCGGCACTCACGCCGTGGTACAAGACGTCCGTGCTGCGCTCGCCGCAGCGGGCGCTGATCTCCATGGACAACACCATCAGCGAGATCACCGGGCCGCGCTTCGGCCACAACATCATCGGCGAACTCGACAACGACCTCGTCCACAACTTCGCCAGGCCCGGCGAGAGTGCCATCGGCGAGCGCATCATCGTCTACGGGCGGGTGGTCGACGAGCGCGGCAAGGGCGTGGCCAACACGCTGGTCGAGTTCTGGCAGGCCAATGCCGGCGGCCGCTACCGCCACAAGAAGGACCAGTACTTCGCCCCGCTCGATCCCAATTTCGGCGGCTGCGGGCGCACCATCACCGACGCGGACGGCTTCTACACGTTCCGCACCATCAAGCCGGGTCCCTATCCGTGGCCGAACGGCGTCAACGACTGGCGGCCCTCGCACATCCACTTCTCGATCTTCGGCGACGGCTTCGTCCAGCGCCTGATCACGCAGATGTATTTCGAGGGCGATCCGCTGATCTGGAAGTGCCCGATCGTACGCACCATCCCCGACCGCGCCGCGATCGAGCGGCTGATCGCGCCGCTCGACATGGAGGCGACGATCCCGATGGATGCGCGCGCCTACAAGTTCGACATCGTGCTCCGCGGCCGCCGCTCGACGTTCTTCGAGAACCGCAAGGAGGGCAATTGACTTGCCGGTCGCGACCTGCATGTGATACCTTGAATACAGATATTCAGGAGAATGCAAATGGCCACGTCGGTACGATTGGAACCGCGGATTGAGGAACGCCTTGACGCACTGGCTGCTCGCACGGGACGAACGAAAGCGTACTACCTGCGAGAATTGATCGAGCGCGGACTGGAGGATCTCGAAGACTACTACCTCGCGGATGCCGCTATGGAGCGTCGGCGCAAGGGGGAGGAACGGACATATTCATCCGCGGAGGTCCGGAAAGAGCTTGGCCTGGACGATTGAATATCTCGCGACGGCGCGCAAGGTGCTGGAGAAGCTGGACCGGCAGGCGGCGCGCCGAATTCTAGATTTTATGGACGATCGCGTGGCAACGCTCGACGATCCACGAAGCATTGGAACAGCACTCGTGGGCCCGCGTCGCTACTGGCGATACAGGGTCGGCGACTACCGGATCCTGTGCGACCTGCAAGACAAGAAACTGATCGTCCTGGTGGTCGAGATCGGCCACCGCTCGGACGTCTACCGATAGGGAAAGGGAAAGCCATGCAGACGCTCGACCGCGTCAAGGAAACGCCCTCGCAGACCGCGGGGCCATACGTCCACATCGGCCTCACGCCGAACTTCTGCGGCATCGGCGGCGTCTACGACGCCGACCTCGGCACCACGATGGTCAACGACAAGACGCGCGGCGAGCGCATCACGGTCAGGTCGCGGGTCATCGACGGCTCCGGCACGCCCCTGCGCGACGCGCTGGTGGAAATCTGGCAGGCGGACGCCGACGGCCTCTACAACTCGCCGTCGGAGATGCGTGGCTCGGCCGATCCCAACTTCGCCGGCTGGGGACGCTGCCCGGCCGACATGGACACCGGCGAGTTCGTCTTCCACACGATCAAGCCGGGCCGCGTGCCGTTCCGCGACGGAAAGCCGATGGCGCCGCACATCACCTTCTGGGTCGTCGCGCGCGGCGTCAACATCGGCCTGCACACGCGCATGTACTTCGGCGACGAGGAGAAGGCCAACGCCGAGGATCCGGTGCTGCAGCGCATCGAGCACAAGGTCAGGGTGCCGACTCTGATCGCCTCGCGGGAGGGGAACGTGTATACGTTCGACATCCACCTGCAGGGCGACCGCGAGACGGTCTTCTTCGACATCTGATCTGCGGAGCACCATGACGGCATCGCCGTTCGACCACGCCTTCCTGTCCGGTCTCCTCGGCGACGAGGAGACCGGCGCCTGTCTGACGGCCGAAGCCGACGTCGCGGCGATGGTCCGCTTCGAGCGGGCGCTGGCCGAGGCCGAAGCCGCCGAAGGCGTCATCCCGTCCGAGGCCGCGGAGGCGATCGCTGCCGCGGCTTCGTCGTTTCACCCCGACATGGCTCTGCTGCGCGAGGGCACGCGGCGCGACGGCGTCGTCATTCCCGAGCTGGTCCGCCAGTTGCGCGGAGCCGTCGGCGAGCAGCATGCGCGGTTCGTCCATCACGGCGCCACCAGCCAGGACCCGATCGACACCGGCCTGTCGCTCAGGCTATCCGCCGTGCTCGACATCTTCGCCGCGCGGCTGTCGCGCACGGTCGAGGCGCTGGACGCGCTCGTCCGCCGCGACGGCGGCAGGCGCGTCATGGCGCACACGCGCATGCAGGCCGCGCTCCCCGTCGACGCCGCGCGCAAGATCTTCAGCTGGCGCGA
This sequence comes from uncultured Mesorhizobium sp., assembly GCA_937958475.1. Lineage (GTDB taxonomy): Bacteria > Pseudomonadota > Alphaproteobacteria > Rhizobiales > Rhizobiaceae > DUSC01. The sequence continues at coordinate 6,547 of CALFXR010000127.1, forward strand.
CCCGCTGGTCCGCCACCAGGCGCGGCTCGTCTCCGTGCGCGGCCATGTCGGCGTCCTGCATCTCGGCGGGCCGGTCGGCTCGCTCGAGGCGCTGGGCGACAGGGCCGATGCCGTCGTGAGGCGCCTCGCCGCGGCGCTCGGCCTCGCTGCCCCGCACCGGCCGCGCCATTCCGAGCGCGACGGCATCGCCGAGCTCGCCTCGTTCCTCTCGCTGGTCACCGGCAGCCTGGGCAAGATGGGCCAGGACATCGCGCTGCTCGCCCAGAGCGAGGTCGGCGAGATCCGCCTCGCCAGCGGCGGCGGCTCGTCGGCCATGGCGCACAAGGTCAATCCGGTCGCCGCCGAGATGCTGGTGACGCTGGCGCGCTTCAACGCCACGCTTCTTTCCGGCATGCACCAGTCGCTGGTCCACGAGAACGAGCGGTCGGGCGCTGCCTGGACGCTCGAATGGATGATCCTGCCGCAGATGGTCATGGCGACCGGCGCCGCGCTTCTGACGGCAGAGCGTCTGGTCGGCGAGATTTCGTTCCACGCCACGG
>CALFXR010000128.1 GCA_937958475.1 uncultured Mesorhizobium sp.
TGCATCCGCTCGAGCAGATCGAGGCGGCCGTGAACGTCGCCGATGGCGTAGAGGCGCATGCCGGCCGGCGCCCGCGCGTCGAGGAAGTGGACGCCTTCCTCGGCCAAACCTAGCCGCCCACCACGATGATGTGCAGGGCGCGCGGACCGTGGGCGCCGAGGATGATCTTCTGCTCGATGTCGCCGGAGCGCGACGGGCCGGAGATCAGGTTCACCGTCCGCGGCATCTTGCCCTTGCCGTAGGCTTTGCGGATCCGGGCGAGCACCGTTTCGAGATCGCCCTCGATGTCGGCGGCATCGACGACGACGATGTGATGCTCGGGCAGGAAGTTGATCGTGGTCGGATTCTCGGCCCCCGAGGTCATCACCAGCGTGCCGGTCTCGGCGATCGCCGCCGTGGCGTGGCTGACGCCGGCCTCGTCGTCCCCGTCGGAGGGACCGAAGCGCAGTTCCAGCGCTCGCTGCTTCGCCCACGGCATGGCGGCGAGCCGCGGATCGGCGCCCATGCGCACCGCCGAAGGCAGGTTCTTGCCGCGAAGATACTCGGTGATCACCTGGGGCACGTCGGCGCTCTTCCTGACGTGCTCGACGGTCGCGGACAGCTTCTGCGCCATCTCGGCGAACAGCGCCACGCGTCCGGCGGGCGGCAATTGTCCGCGCGCGGGAACGACACCCGGTGCCGCCTTCTTCAGGCGTTCCTCGACCGCCTTGCGGCGCGCGGCGTCGGCCGGACCGGCGTGCAGCGCCGAACGGACCTTTCCGAGAATCGTGTCGCGCGCGCTCATCGGGCCGCCTGCCTGGCGACCGCGTCGCGATCACGCCATTGCTGCATGAAGGTGCGACTCTCCGGCGCCGGCATCTCGCGATGCCGCGTCCAGCCGCCTGCGAAGGGGAGCCAGCTGAAACGCCGCTTGCTGCCGCCCATCAACGAAAGCACCGGGATGCCCAGCGCGGCAGCCAGCCGGTAGAGGCGCGGTCGCCGGGCGAAGAAAGCCCACAGGCCGAGGCCGAAGCGCTGCGTCGCCGGATTGAGACCGCGTTCGAATTCGCGCTCTCGCCAGTGGCGCATCATCTTCGGCAGCGGGATCTTCATCGGGCAGACGCTCTCGCAGCGCCCGCAGAAGGTCGAGGCGTTGGGCAGGTGGCCGCCCTTGTCGACGCCGATCAGCGACGGCGTCAGCACGGCTCCCATCGGGCCGGGATAGACCCAACCATAGGCGTGGCCGCCGACCGCGTGATAGACCGGGCAGTGGTTCATGCAGGCGCCGCAGCGGATGCAGCGCAGCATCTCCTGGAACTCAGTGCCGAGCATCGACGAGCGGCCGTTGTCGAGCAGGACCACGTGGTACTGTTCCGGTCCGTCGACGTCGCCCTTGCGCCGCGGGCCGGTCGACAGCGTGGTGTAGACGCTCATCTCCTGTCCGGTCGCCGAGCGGGCGAGCACGCGCAGGATCTGCGACACGTCCTCCAGCGTCGGCACGATCTTCTCGATCGAAGCCACCACGACATGGACGCGCGGCAGCACCTGGGTCAGGTCGCCGTTGCCCTCGTTGGTGACGATGATCGAGGTGCCGGTCTCGGCGACGAGGAAATTGGCGCCGGTGATGCCGACGTCGGCCTCGAAATACTGCGAGCGCAGCACCCGCCGCGCCTCGCCGAGCAGGGCTTCCGGCTCGGAGAGGTCGCGATGGTCGGGCAGGTGGGCGTGGACGCGACGGAAGTCGGCCTCGACCTGCTCCTTGTTCAGGTGCACCGCCGGCGCGATGATGTGGCTCGGATGCTCGCCGCGAAGCTGGATGATGTATTCGCCGAGGTCGGTCTCGACCGGGCGGATGTCATTCTTCTCGAGGAAATCGTTGAGCCCGATCTCCTCGGTGATCATCGACTTGCCCTTGGTCACGGTGCGGGCGTTGGCCTTGCGGCAGATGTCGAGGATGATGTCGCGGGCGTGCTCGGCGGTCTCGGCCCAGTGCACCACGCCGCCCGACGCCAGGACCTTGGCCTCGTAGGTTTCCAGATAGAGGTCCAGGTGCTCGAGCACGTGGTTCTTGATGTCGCGGGCGCGGTCGCGCAGCAGCTCGAATTCCGGCAGCGCATCGACGGCCTTCCTGCGCTTGTCGATGAAGCCGGCGCGGACGTTGCCGAGCGCCTTCTGCAGCTGGCCGTCGGCCAGGGCCACTCGCGCATTCGCCTTGAAGGTGGGTGAGGTGATGTCCATCAGCGCGCCCTCCCCGCCAAGCAGGTCGAACATCCGAAAGAAGCGAGTCCGCGATCCATCATTTCCACCCCCCGATCGGCGGTGTTTCGTCCATACCCGCGAGCAGCTCGGCGACGTGGCGTACCTCCACCGGCGACCCCTCGCGCTTCAGCTTGCCGGCCATGTTCATCAGGCATCCAAGATCGCCGGCGAGCAGGGTCCCGGCGCCGGCGGCGCCGACGCTCGCGGTCTTCTTTTCGACGATGGCATTGGAGATGTCCGAGTACTTCACGCAGAAGGTGCCGCCGAAGCCGCAGCAGACATCCGGATCCATCATCTCGACCAGCTCGAGCCCGTCGATCGACGACAGAAGCGTCCGCGGCTGGTCGCGGATGCCGAGTTCGCGCAGGCCCGAGCAGGAATCGTGATAGGTGACCTTCGTCCTGCGCTTTGTGCCGACACCGCTCACGCCGCGCACGTCGACGAGAAAGCTGACCAGTTCGAAGACTTTCGCCGAGAAGGCCGCGACGCGCGCCTCCCAGGCCGCATCTCCCTTGAACAGGCCGGGATAGTGCTTCTTCAGCATGCCGGCGCAGGAACCCGACGGGGCAACGACGTAGTCGAAGCTCTCGAAGGCTTCGATCGTCGCCTCGGCGATGGCGCGGGCGTCGGCGCGGTCGCCGGAATTGTAAGCCGGCTGGCCGCAGCAGGTCTGCGTCATCGGCACCTCGACCGTACAGCCGGCATCCTCGATCAGCTTCACTGCGGCGAATCCGACCGTGGGCCGAAACAGGTCGACCAGGCAGGTCACGAACAGCCCGACGCGCGGCCCATTGTCACTCGTTTTGTTGATGCCCGTCATCTCGATCCGTTCACTGCTGCCGTTGTTGCCGATCCGCGCCGCGGCGCGCTCCATCGATTCTCTGGATCAAGCGCAGCCGCGAAACGCGCTGCCAGTCGCCTGTGCGCTCGGCCTCGTGCATGGAGCGCTCAACATAGGTGATATGGTCCATCGCCGCCTGCCGGGCGCGGGACGCGTCACGGGCAGCCACCGCGGCATGGATGGCGCGATGCTGGACGAGCAGTTCCTCGCGGACGCCGGGAAGCTCGAAGGCGAGCAGCCGGTGCCTGAAGACGCCGTCGGAAAGCAGCCTGTAGCAGGAGCGCAGCGTGTGCAGCAGGATGATGTTGTGGGCGCATTCGCCGATGGTCGAATGGAACTCGACGTCGATGGCCGCTTCCTCTTCGACATCGGCGCGGTCGTGAGCCGCCTCCATGCGCGCCATGATGCGGTCGAGCAAGGCAAGATCATCCCGGGTGGCGCGGCGCGCGGCGTATTCGGCGGCGATGCCTTCGATCTCCCGGCGATATTCGAGATAGTCGGCGGCCGCCTTCGGATGGGTGGCGATCAAGTCCATGACCGGCGGCGCGAAGACCTGGCCGATGACGTCGGCGACATGCGTGCCGCCGCCCGCCCGCGTCATCAATAGGCCGCGGCTTTCGAGGGCCTTCAGCGCGTCGCGCAGGATCGGCCGCGACACGTCGAAATCCCGCGCCAGATCGCGCTCGCCCGGAAGACGGTCGCCGACGCGCAACACGCCTTCGAGGATCAGTCCCTCGATCTGCTGCACGACCTCGTCGGCGGTGCGGGAATGCTCTATCCTGGAAAAGACTTCGCCCAAGATCGCGACGACCCCTGTTTCGGCAGACTCTAGCGGCGGCGTGCCGGACTGGTCAATTTAATTATCCGGAAGCGGAGGAATTGGAGTTGCCGCCGACGTACGGCCGGCACGGGAACCTTGTTTGGGGGGGGCGGTCGCGTCGCTGAGTCGCCAGCGGACGGCGCGACATCGTCGCACATCGCGGCGACACTCCCGTACGGTAAAAGCAATGGCTCGAAAGGGCCCCAGGGGACATGCCCGTGAGCAAGCAGAATCCAGATCCCGTTTCGTCGCTGACCGGCACCGTCATGGGCCTGCCGGCCCACGCCGCCCGGCCAGGCGCGATCGGCGAGGTCCATGCCCGTCCGCACCCGTCGATCGAGGCGCCGCGCGTGCTGGTGCAGCTTTCCTTCATGACCGAGGGTGGATCGGCGGTGGACCACGCCGTGCTCGCCGACCTGTCTCGCCGCCAGGGCGTCGCCGCGCCGGACCGCGTGGCGCGTCACCATGCGCTGAAATGGGGCAAGGGAACGCTGCGCTGGGAGCGGCACACCGAGTTCTCGACCTATCTGTGGGACGGCCCGCTCAACGGCGGAGGTGGTCGAACCTCAGACGAAACTCCGTTCGGCAACGGCTTCAGCGCGCCGGGAACGGTGATCTCGGGCATCCGCATGGAGTTGCGCCCCTGGACGACCGAGAACGAAGCGTTGATCGACGCATTCGACGCCGACAGCCTGTGCTATTCGCTCGTCGAGGGCGGCGTCGCGGCGATCGTCACCGACTTCCGCCAGGACGGTGACGGGTTGACTCGCATCCTCGTGCTCGACCGTGGGCTCTCCACATCGCGGCGCGGCGCGCTGGCCCAGCGCCTTCTCGAAATCGAGACCTACCGCACGCTCGCCATGCTCGGCCTGCCGCTGGCGCAGTCGCTATCGGCGCGGCTGCGGCGCATCGAGGACCGGCTGGCGCAGCTGACCAGCGAGATGCGCGCCGAGGAGAGCCGCGATAGCCAGAAGCTGCTCGCGGAGCTGACAGGGCTCGCGGCCGAACTCGAAGCCGACGCCGCGGCGAGCCTCTACCGATTCGGCGCCAGTCGCGCCTACGACGGAATCGTCGAGGAGCGCCTTGCGGCGCTCGCCGAGGAGGCAGTGCCCGGCCACGACACCTGGGCGGCGTTCCTTCAACGTCGGGTGGCGCCGGCCATGCGCACCTGCCGCTCGGTCGAGGAGCGTCAGGCCAACCTGTCGCGCAAGCTGA
>CALFXR010000129.1 GCA_937958475.1 uncultured Mesorhizobium sp.
GCCTCGATCGTCTTCAGCCCGACGAAACGGCCGATGCCGTGGTCGGCGTGCACGACGATGTCGCCGGCCGACAGCGCCGCGACCTCGGCGATGAAATCGGAGGCGCGCTTGCGCTTCTTCGAGCGGCGAACGAGCCGGTCGCCGAGGATGTCCTGCTCGGCGACGAAGGCGAGCGCGTCGGTCTCGAAGCCGGCCTCGAGCGGCAACACGGCGAGACCCGCCTCGCCGGCGCCGAGCGCCTCGACGTCGGCCAGCGTGGCGACGCGCTTCAGGTTGCCGAGATGGTGTTCTTCGAGAATCTGCACGAGACGGTCGAGCGAGCCTTCCGTCCAGCCGGCGACGACGACGCGGCGGCCGGCGGCGCGGAGGGCGCCGATGTGCGACACCGCCGCGTCGAAGACGTTGGCGCCGGGATCTGCGCGTTCCTGCTCGAATCGCTTGCCGGCGCGCGCATTCGCATGGAGGACCCGAACCCCGCTGGTATCGGGCGCGGCAAACGGGGTCAGCTCGATCGACAGGCGGTCGGCGAGCATCGCCGTCACCTCGTCGGGCGAAAGCGCGATCGCGTCCGGCGGCACCGGCTTATAGGGAACGGCGTCCTTCAGCGCGCCGTCCGACTGTTTCCGCCTCGCCTCGTAGTGGTCGAGGATGAGCACGTGCCGCTCGCCCATCGCCTGGCGCGCGAGATGGTCGAAGACGACCGGAGCCTCCGGCAGGTAGTCGAACATGGTCGAAAGCCGTTCGTAGAAGAACGGCAGCCAGTGCTCCATGCCGGCGAAGCGGCGGCCCTCGCTGATTGCGGCGTAGAGCGCGTCATCGCGCGCGGGCGCGCCGAACGCCTCGATGTAGTTGCGCCGGAAGCGGCTGATGGTCTCCGGCGTCAGCGCCACCTCGCTCATCGCCTGCAGTTCGAGGACCTTGCGTTGTCCGGTTGTGAGCTGCGTGGCGACGTCGAAGGCGCGGATCGATTCCAGCGTGTCGCCGAAGAAGTCGAGGCGCACCGCCTCGCCGGCGCCGGGCGCGTAGAGGTCGAGGATGCCGCCGCGCACGGCGAATTCGCCGACGTCGCGGACCGTCGGGACGCGTTCGAAGCCGGACGTCTCCAGGCGGCCGATCAGGGCCTTCATGTCGACCTGGTTGCCGGGTCGCGCCCGGAACCCCTGCGCCTCGATTGTCGCGGCAGGAGGGACACGCTGGAGCACGGCATTGGCAGAGGCCAGGATCACGGCCCTGTGCGGCTTGCGCGCCAGCGCCGCCATGCCGGACAGCCCGTCGAGGCGGCGCGCGGCCGCATCGCTGCCGGGCGAAACCCGATCGTAGGGCAGGCAGTCCCAGGCCGGCAGTTCCAGCACCGGCAGGCCGGGCGCGACGAAGGCGAGCGCCTCGACGATCGCCGGCAGTCGCTGACCGTCCCGTGCGACGAAGATCAGCGGCCGGTCGGCGGCGATCTCCGCAGACAGCGTGGCGATGGCGAACGCCTCGTAACCGTCGGCGACGCCGTCAATGATCGTCGGCCCGGTGCGATCCCCGCGCAGGCCGGTCTTGGGGAGCAGCGCGATCGACATGTCAGAACGTCACGGAACGGCGGAAGGCGATGATCCGGCCGATCATCGCGTCGTCCGGGGCCGGCTGCTCGCCGGTCATCCACGGAAGCAGGACCGTGTCGGCCACGTCGAGCAGCCGCTCGTAGTCGTCCAGCTCGGCATCGGTCAGGGCGGCTATCTCGGCGTCGGCGAACGACCCGAGGATCAGGTCCATTTCGCGCATGCCGCGGTGCCATGAGCGGAACAGCAGCTTGCGCCGCCGCGCGTCCAGGCCTTCGCTCGATCGGGTGGTGCCGGTCATCGTCGATCCTCGCCGCGGGGCGGCATGGTACAGAGCGGCGCATATAGCGTGGACAGCGGCCGGTGTCAGCCTTGTGCGCGCGCGAACTTCTCCTACCATCACCGGGATGCGCCCTGCCCTGCTCGACACGCTGTTCGTTCCACTGACCTCGCTAGAAGGCGTCGGTCCCAAGGTCGCGTCGATGATCGAGAAGATCGTGCCCGCCGACCTCGGCGAGCGCCATGCGCGCGCTGCGGACTTGCTGTTCCTGCTGCCGCATTCGATCATCGACCGGCGCAACCGGCCGGGTATCGCCTTCGCGGCGGAAGGCGCCATCGTCACGCTCGACGTACGAATCGACCGCCACCAGCCGCCGCCGCGCGGCAACAGGTCGGTGCCTTACCGGGTCTATGCCCACGACGACACCGGCGAGGTGGCGCTGACCTTCTTTCACGCCCACGCCGCGTGGCTGCAGAACCAGATGCCGGAGGGCGCCCATGTCGTCGTCAGCGGACGCATGGAGTGGTTCAACGGCCGCCCGACCATGGTCCATCCCGACCACATCGCCGATGCCGAAGCCGCCGCCACCCTACCGCTGGTCGAACCGGTCTATCCGCTGACCGCCGGGCTTTCCGCGAAGGTGCTTCGTCGCGCCATCGCCCAGGCGCTCGGCCGATTGCCCGACCTGACCGAGTGGCTCGATCCGGACGTCGCCCGCCGGCACAGCTTCCCCGCCTTCGCCGAGGCCCTTTCGCACCTTCATCATCCGGCCGACCCGCTCGACGTTTCGCCCGACGGCGCCGCCTGGCGCAGGCTCGCCTATGACGAACTGCTCGCCGGGCAGGTGTCGCTGGCGCTTGTGCGCAACCGGGTCCGCCGCATCGCCGGCCGCGCGCTCGCCGGCGACGGCCGCCTCGCCGCCGCGATCCGCGCAGCCCTGCCCTACTCGCTGACCAATGCCCAGGAGAGGGCGTTGGCCGAGATCGATGCCGACCTCGGCCGTCCCGAGAGCATGCTGCGCCTCCTCCAGGGCGACGTGGGCTCGGGTAAGACGATCGTCGCGTTGCTGGCCATGGCCCGCGCGGCGGAAGCCGGCGGCCAGGCCGTGCTGATGGCGCCGACCGAAATCCTCGCCCGCCAGCACCTGGCCACGATCGGCCCGCTCGCGGCGCGGGCCGGCCTGCGCACGTCCATCCTGACCGGCCGCGAGAAGGGGCGCGAGCGCGCGGCGGTGCTTGCCGGGCTGGCCGATGGGTCGATCGACATCGTGGTCGGTACGCACGCCCTGTTCCAGGAACCAGTCGTCTATCGCGCCCTCGTGCTGGCGGTCGTCGACGAGCAGCACCGCTTCGGCGTCCACCAGCGACTCGCCATCACGGCGAAAGGCGATGCGCCGCACATGCTGGTCATGACCGCGACGCCGATTCCGCGCACGCTGGTCCTCACCGCCTTCGGCGACATGGACGTCTCCCGCCTCGACGAGAAGCCGGCCGGGCGCCGGCCCATCCGCACCGTGACCTTGCCGCAGGAGCGGCTGGACGAACTGATCGGGCGCATCCGCGACGCGGTCGGCGAGGGACAGAAGGTCTACTGGATCTGCCCCCTCGTCGAGGAATCGGACGTGTCCGATCTGACGGCCGTCGAGGAAAGGTTCGCGACGCTGCAGTCGGTGTTCGGCGGCGGCGTCGGTATCGTCCACGGCCGCATGAAGGGTGCGGAGAAGGATGAAGCGATGCGCCGGTTCAAGGATGGCGAGACGCAGATCCTCGTTGCCACCACCGTTATCGAGGTCGGCGTCGATGTACCCGACGCCACGATCATCATCATCGAGCACGCCGAGCGCTTCGGCCTCGCCCAGCTCCACCAGCTGCGCGGCCGCGTCGGCCGCGGCGACCGGCCGTCGACCTGCGTGCTCGTCTACAAGGGTCCGCTCGGCGAGACGGCGAAGCGCCGGCTCTCGGTGATGCGCGAGACGGAAGACGGCTTCGTCATTTCCGAGGAAGATCTGAGGCTGCGCGGCGAAGGCGAACTGCTCGGCACGCGGCAATCGGGAACGCCCGGCTTCCAGGTCGCCCGCATCGAGCACCACGGTGACCTGCTCGAGACTGCGCGTGACGACGCGCGACTCTTGCTCGCGCGGGATCCGGATCTCGTCTCCCCGCGCGGAGTGGCGCTGCGCGTGCTTCTCTACCTCTTCGGCAGGGACGAGGCGGTGCGGCTGCTGCGCGCCGGCTGAACCGGCGAATCGGCCTCGCTGGTTTCGTCACCTTCTTCGACCCGGTCGGGCGCGACGAGACCGGCCGAAATGACCAGTTTCGCCGCTTCCTCGACGCTCATCGACAGCTCGATGACGTCTTCGCGCGGCACGTACATGAGGAAACCGGTCGTCGGATTGGGCGTCGACGGCATGAACACGGCAACCGGATCGTTTGCCTTGCCATCGAGCCGATCATTGATTTCGTTCTTCTTTTCGCTGGCGACGAAGACGATGGCCCACACGCCGCGGCGCGGATACTCGATCACCGCGACCTTGTTGAACATGTCGGCCTTGTTCGACAGGACAGTTTCGAAGATCTGCTTAAGACCGCCGTAGAGGCTGCGCACCAGGGGCATGCGGCCGAGCAGGTACTCGCCCTGCGAGACGATGGCGCGGCCGATGAAGTTGGCGGTGAGGAAACCGATCAGCGTGATCAGGAACAGCGCGACGATCAGGCCGAAACCGGGCACCGTGAACGGCAGGTAGGTGTCGGGATTGTAGCGGGCCGGAATGTAGGGCTTCACCCATGAATCAACCCAGCCGACGAAGGACCAGGCGATGTAGAGCGTGATGGCGAGCGGCGCACAGACGATGAAGCCGGTGAGGAAATAGTTCCGCAGCCGCGTCATGCCGGATGTCTTGTGGGCCTCGGACATCGGATTTTCGTCGCCCCCGCGCGGCGCACGCCTATCGGCGCCACGCCGATTCATAAGGCAAAATCGGCGCGCGCGAAGCCCCTATTCGACGGTAACCGACTTGGCGAGATTGCGCGGCTGGTCGACGTCCGTGCCCATGAATACCGCCGTGTAGTATGCCAGCATCTGGATCGGCAGGGCGAAGATCATCGGCGCGATGATCTCCGGCACGTCGGGCAGCACGATGGTTTCCATCGTCGTCACCGAGCAGTGCGCCGCACCCGTCACGTCGGTGATCAGTATGATCCGGCCACCGCGCGCAGCGACCTCCTGCATGTTCGACATGGTCTTTTCGAAGATGCGATCGTGGGGGGCGATGACGATGACCGGCATCGTCTCGTCGATCAGCGCGATCGGGCCGTGCTTCAACTCGCCGGCGGCATAGCCCTCGGCGTGGATGTAGGAGATCTCCTTCAGCTTGAGCGCCCCCTCCATGGCCAGCGGGTAGCTGGTGCCGCGGCCGAGATAGAGAACATGGTGGACCTTGGAGAGCTCGCGCGCCACCTTCTCGATCTGTTCGTCGAGTTTCAGCACCTGGCTCGCGAATCGCGGCGCCTCGGAAAGCTGGCGCACCAGCGTCCTCTCCTCCTCGGCCGATATCGTGCCGCGGGCCACGCCGGCGCGTACCGCGAGCGCGGCGAGCACGGAGAGCTGGCAGGTGAAGGCCTTCGTCGAGGCGACGCCGATCTCGGGACCGGCGAGCGTCGGGAAGGTGACGTCGGATTCGCGGGCGATCGTCGATTCACGCACGTTGACGATGGCGCCGATCGGCACGCCTTCCCTGCGGCAATAGCGCAGCGACGCCAGCGTGTCGGCGGTCTCGCCCGACTGCGAGACGAACAGCGCGGCCGTGTCCTTGGTCAGGGGCATCTCGCGGTAGCGGAACTCGGAGGCGATGTCGATGTCGACGGGCAGGCGCGCGTAGCGCTCGAACCAGTACTTTCCGACCAAGCCGGCGAGATAGGCGGTGCCGCAGGCCGAGATCGCCAGCCGGTCGAGACGGCGGAAGTCGAAAGGCAGATCGAGAACCCGCGTCGCCTGCTCGGTGAAGTCGACATAGTGCGCCAGCGTGTGCGAGATCACCTCAGGCTGCTCGTGGATCTCCTTCTCCATGAAGTGGCGGTGGTTGCCCTTGTCGACGAGGAAGCTCGTTCCGATCGACTGTTGACGCTGCCGTTCCACCGGGTTGCCGCTCATGTCGTAGATCTGCGCCTGGTTGCGGCGCACGACGCACCAGTCGCCGTCCTCGAGATAGGTGATCGAACGCGTGAACGGCGCCAGCGCGATGGCATCGGAGCCGAGATACATCTCGCCGTCCCCGTGCCCGATGGCGAGCGGCGGGCCGTTGCGCGCACCGACGATCAGGTCCTCGTCGCCGCGGAACATGATGGCCAGGGCGAAGGCGCCCTGCAGGCGTTTCAATGCGTTGAAGGCGGCGTCCACCGGGCGCAGGCCGCGCTTCAACTCGCGCGAGACGAGGTGCGCGACCACTTCGGTGTCGGTCTGCGAGGTGAACTCGTAGCCGTCGCGCACCAGTTCGTCGCGCAGTTCGGCGAAGTTCTCGATGATGCCGTTGTGGACGATGGCGACGTCCTTGGAGAAATGCGGATGCGCGTTTGCCTCGTTGGGCACGCCGTGGGTGGCCCAGCGGGTGTGGCCGATGCCGATCATTCCGTCGAGCGGCTCGGCCCGCAGCCGGCGCTCCAGGTTGATGAGCTTTCCCTCCGCCCTTCGCCGGGCCAGGTTGCCATGCTCGATGGTGGCGATCCCCGCGGAATCGTAGCCGCGGTACTCGAGGCGCTTCAGCGCCTCCACGAGGAGCGGCGCTACGGGCTCCGTTCCGACGATACCGACAATGCCGCACATGCCGTCTTCCCTCGATTCCAGCCCGGTTGCTGCCGTGATGTAGGATGCCGCCGGCCGCCGCGAAATTCACATATGGTTTCGGTGCGTGTCAGACCAGCCGCGTGGCCTGTTCTGCCACGAGGACATTAGGCCAAATGCCTTGCAATCCCGTTACTCGGGCTGGACGGCCTTTTGCGCCGCGGCCTTGGCCGAGGCCTGTCGCTCGCGCAGCTGGCGTCCGCGCCCGGGAAGCGTCTTCTGCCGCGCCCGGCCGAACGCCAGCGCGTCGTCGGGCACCTCCTCGGTGATGACGCTGCCCGATGCGACATAGGCGCCCTGCCCGATCCTGACCGGCGCCACCAGGGCGGAGTTGGAGCCGATGAATGCCCCGGCGCCGATCTCGGTGACGAATTTGTTGTAGCCGTCGTAGTTGCAGGTGATCGTGCCGGCGCCGATGTTGGCCTTGGCACCGATGATCGCGTCGCCGATGTAGGTCAGGTGGTTGACCTTGGCGCCGGTGTCGATCACCGCCTTCTTCACCTCGCAGAAATTGCCGACCTTGGCCTTCTCGCGCAGGTCCGCGCCCGGCCGCAGCCGCGCGAACGGTCCGACCTCGGCGCCCGACGCGACGGTGGCGCCTTCGAGGTGGGAGAAGGCGCGGATGGTGGCGTTGCCGGCCACCTTCACCCCAGGACCGAAGATGACGTTCGGCTCGACGAGCGTGTCGGCGCCGATCTCGGTGTCGTGGCAGAAATGTACCGTTTCGGGCGCCGTCAGCGTGACGCCGTCGAGCATCATCCTGCGACGCGTGCGGCGTTGCCAGATCGCCTCGCCCGCGGCGAGCTCGGCGCGGTTGTTGATACCGAGCACGCTGTCGAACGGCGCCTCGATCGCGACCACCGACAGGCCTTCGCCGTGGGCGATGGCGACGACGTCGGTCAGGTAGTACTCGCCGTTGGCGTTGGCGTTGCCGACCTTGCCGAGCAGCTCGAGCGCGTGACGGCCGGAAATCGCCATCAGGCCGGCGTTGCAGAAGGTGATCGCCTTCATGTCCGGCGTGCAGTCCTTTTCCTCGCGGATCGCGGTGAGCACGCCGTTCTTCTCGATCAGCCGGCCGTAGCCGGTCGGCTGGTCGGTGTGGAAGCCGATGACGGCGACCGCCACCCCCTCGGCGAGTTTCTTGCGCGCCTGGCTGAGTGTATCGGCCTCGATCAGCGGCGTGTCGCCGAAGAGCACGAGGAGATCGTCGTAGCCCCGCGCGATCGCGTCGCGCGCGGCAAGCACCGCGTGCGCCGTGCCGAGCCGCTCGGCCTGCACGAAGGTCTCGGCCTGGGCAAAGCCTTTCACCGCCGCCGCCACAGTCTCGCCGCCGCGCCCCACCACCAGCGCGAGATCGCCGGCGCCTGCCGCCGCAGCCGCCCGCGCCACATGCGCCACCATCGGCAGCCCGGCGATGCGGTGCAGCACCTTCGGTATGGCGCTCTTCATGCGCGTCCCCTCGCCGGCGGCGAGGATGATCGAAAGACAGCTGCGTTCGCTCATGGAATGGTCTCTGCGTGCAGGTTGATCGTGAATCGCGATAGCTGTATCACCCCCGACGATCCGCTCCAATGCGGTCTCCTCCGGCAAGGGACGCGTCGCCTTGGACGACCGCGCGAAAGGCCGTACCGGCTTGGCCGTCCTGGTCATGCTGGTCACGCCTCTGTTTTTCTCGACCAATCTCATCTTCGGCCGCGGCGTGGTCGACGAGGTGGCGCCGTTCACGCTCGCCTTCCTGCGCTGGGCGTCGGTGGGGGTGGCGCTCTCGCCCTTCCTAGTGCGCGAGCGCAGCGTGGCCGGCCCCGTGCTGCGCGCCAACGCCGCGCTCGTCCTTCTGCTCGGCGTCCTCGGCATGTGGATCTGCGGCGCGCTCGTCTATCTGGCGCTCGACATGACGACGGCGACCAACGGCACGCTGATCTACACCACCTCGCCGGTCATCATCCTGCTCATCGAGGCCATCTTCCGCGGCCGCCGCATCGGCCGCCGCGAGGCGATCGGCTCGGCCGTCGCATTCGCCGGCGTGGCCGTGATCGTGTTGAGGGGCGACCTCCACGCGCTGCTCACCCTAGACGTCAACGCCGGCGACCTGATCTTCGTCGGCACGGCGATCGCCTGGGCGGTCTATTCGATCCTCTACCGCTCGCCGCGGCTGGCGCCGCTGTCGAACCTCGCGCTTTTCTCGGCCGTCGCCGCGGCCGGCGCGATCACGCTTCTTCCCTTTGCCGCGGCTGAGTTTCTCAATGGCCAACCGATGCCGCGCTCGGCCTCCGCCTGGGGCTCGATCGCCGGCATCGTCTTGTTCTCCTCGCTGCTCGCCTTCTCCGGCTTCCAGTTCGGCGTGCGCCGCCTGGGACCTTCGGCGGCGGGCGTGTTCATGTACCTGCTGCCGCCATACGGGGTCTTTCTCGCCGTCGCCTTCCTCGGCGAGACTTTTCACGTCTTCCACGCCGCCGGCATCGCGCTGGTGATGGGCGGCATCGCGTTGGCGACTGCGCCGGTCGCGCTGTTCCGGCGGCGAAGGGAGATGAACGGGAAAGGCTGACGACTGCTTTGCGATAGGTGGGCGCGAGCCGCGTAATCTCCGCCGGCCTGGAGCGAGGTTGATCCCCTAAAAGCGCCTCGGCTCAATCACACGTCTTCGCCGTTTCGAGCGCCTTGGCGCGGTCGGCCCGGTCCACGGCGCCGATCCTTCGAACCGCCTCGTAGAACCGTGGGTAGTCGTCCGAACACAGGTCGAAAAGGCGCAGAAAGGCCGGGACGCGGTCGTTATAGACGGACGTCGCGGCGAGCTTCGCGTTGTTGATCGGCGCATCGAACCAGCCGTCGTAGGCCCGGTACCCGCCCCAGCGCCTGTCACGAACCTGCCGGTAGCGCTCCCGCAGCCGCTCGATCGCGGCCGCCTTGGCGGCCCGCTTTTGGTCTGGCGACTCGACGGATTCGTAGACGCGCCTCAGCTCCTGCCGGGTTTGCGATACGAGGGCGAGGAAATCGGCCTGGCGCTTGCGCCCCGCTTCATACCGGCGCAGCGCCGCGGCATCGCCGGCGGTGCGTAGCCATTTCTCCACGCCGGTCGTCTCGACGGCGACCGCAAAGGCCTCGTTGAACGAGGAATCACCATCGACGTAGACGCGCTGGTGAGCGAGTTCGTGAAACACGGTTCCGGCGAGGTATGCCTCGTCATCGCCGAGCATCGTGTTCAGCAGCGGATCGCTCGACCAGCCGAGCGTCGAATAGGCGACGACGCCCGCGACATAGACGTCGAGACCCTGTCCTTTCAGATCTCGCGCCTCCTCGACGGCCGACTTCTCGGAGAAATATCCTCGGTAAGGAACGCAGCCGAAGACCGCGAAGCACCACACATGCGGGGCCAGCGCGAACTCCGGCGCGGCGTAGACGGCGAGCGTCACGTAGTCGCGCCCGACGTCGACATAGTCGCGGTAGCTGTCGTTGTCCGGCAATGCGAGTTCGTCGGTCGCGAACTGCCGTATGCTCCTCGCCGTATCCAGCCGGCTGCGCAAGGCCGGGGACGTCGAAGGATCGCCGATCAGCGTTCCGACATCCCGGCGCGCCGCCATGAGGTTCATGTGGCCGTTGAGCGACTGCGCATAGTAGGAAACGGACGTGCAGCCGGTCAGGCCCGCCACCATGCCCAAAACGGCGAGCAATCGACAATATGCGCGTTTCATCCCGCTAGCCGCCATTTCCCCTGCACCGCTTCAGGTTAGCACGGCTTGCTTCGCGGACACGACACGGTTGCGCTTGC
>CALFXR010000130.1 GCA_937958475.1 uncultured Mesorhizobium sp.
GTCGATGTCGACGTGTCGGGCATTCTGCGCCGCGAGATGACCATCGACGAGGCGGGCGACGCGCTGATCGACATGATCGTCAGGACGTCGAGCGGCCGGGCGACCGCGGCCGAGGCGCTCGGCCACCGCGAGTTCGTCATGACCAAGCTTTACAGGAGCGCGTGAGGCGAGGCGCTCACGCTGGGTAAATCCCGCGTCATCCGCATTCCATCCGCTTGCCGACACCCTAGATAAAGCGTGCACCGGCCGAAATCGCGAGCCGGAGCGGCGACAGCCCGAACGGGGATGACATGCCCGACATCGTGATCAGCGAGTTCATGAGCGACCTCGCCGTCGCGCGTCTCGCCCGGCGCTATGACACGCTCTACGATCCCGGCCTCGTCGACCGACCGCAGGAACTCGCCGAAGCCGTGCGCGAGGCGCGCGTTCTGATCACGCGGAACCGCACCCAGGTGCGGGGAGCGCTGCTCGACCAGGCGACGCAACTCGTCTGCGTCGGTCGCCTGGGCGTCGGCTTAGACAACATCGACGTCGACGCCTGCCGCGAGCGCGGCATCGCGGTCTACCCGGCCTCTGGCGCCAACGACCTGTCGGTGGCCGAATACGTGATCACGGCGGCGCTCACGCTTCTGCGCGGCGCGTGGTTTTCCAGTGCCGACGTTGCGGCGGGCCTGTGGCCGCGCCAGCGACTGATCGGGCGCGAGCTCGCCGGCCGCACGATGGGGCTGGTCGGCTTCGGCGCCATCGCCCGCGAGGTGGCCTGGCGTGCCCAGGCGCTACGCATGCAGGTGATCGCCCATGACCCGCACCTTCCGGCGAGCGATGCGGCGTGGTGTACGGCGCGCAACGTGCCGCTCGACGTCCTTCTCGAGAACGCCGATGTGGTCAGCCTGCACGTGCCGCTGACCGAAACCACCCGCCGCATGATCGGTCCGGCGCAACTCGCCCGCATGAAGAAGAGCGCGATCCTGGTCAACGCTGCGCGCGGCGGCGTCGTCGATGAGGCGGCACTGGCCGCAGCACTGCGCGACAGGCAGATCGGCGGGGCCGCACTCGACGTCTTCGAAACAGAGCCGCTGACGGCGGAAGCGGGAGCTGTCTTCGCCGGGATCCCCAATCTCGTGCTCACGCCGCACATTGCAGGGGTGACGGAGGAATCCAACGAGCGCGTCTCGGAACTCGTCGCTGACCTCGTTACCGCGCATCTGGAGCAGTCGTGATGGGCGAGATCCTGCTTTCGGTCGACGAGGCCCATGCGCTGGTGGAGACGGCACTGACCGCGTCGCGAACATCGGCGCGGAACGCCGTCTCGGTTGCGCGCGCGCTCGTCGGCGCAGAGCTGGCCGGCCAGGGCGGCCACGGGCTGCGGCGGATTCCCGCCTACGCCGCGCAGGCCCGCGCCGGCAAGGTCGACGGGCACGCGGTGCCGACGGCGCAGCGGACGCGGCCGGGGGCCGTCCACATCGATGCCGGCTACGGTTTCGCCTATCCGGCGCTCGACCTCGCCGTGGAGGAGATCGCGACGATTGCGCCGGCGCAAGGCATTGCGGTCGCCGGCGTCGTCCGCTCGCACCATGCCGGCGTCGCCGGGCTGGCGGTCGAGGCGCTGGCGCTCAAAGGGCTGGTGGCGCTGTTCTTCGCCAATGCGCCGGCGGCGATGGCGCCCTGGGGCGGGCGCCGGCCGCTCTTAGGAACCGATCCGATCGCATTTGCCGCGCCCGTAGAGGGCGGCGAGCCGATCGTCGTCGACGTGTCGCTGTCGAAGGTGGCGCGCGGCAAGATCATGGCCGCCGGGCAGAAGGGCGAGGCGATCCCGGAAGGCTGGGCCTTCGACGTCGACGGCCGCCCGACGACCGACGCCAGGGCAGCGCTCGCCGGCACGATGGCGCCGCTCGGCGACGCCAAGGGCACGGCGCTGGCGCTGATGGTCGAACTGCTTTCGGCGGGACTGACCGGCGCCAACTTCGCCGCCGAGCAGAGTTCCTTCTTCGACGACAAGGGACCGCCGCCGGGCACGGGGCAACTGATGATCGGAATTGATCCCGATATGTTCGGTGGGGTAAGAGCAATGGCCCGGTTTACCGAGATGGCGGAGGCCATCGCCGGGAGCGGTGCGCGGGTGCCTGGTCGACGGCGCCAGCAGCTTCGCGACCGAATGCGGCGGGACGGCATCCCCGCCGATCACGCCCTCATTGAGGAAATCCAGAGGATCGGCGCCGATTGACGCCGGCGGGAGACTAGGAAATGCTCCAGAAAACAAGCCCTTACATGCGCCAGTCCAACTTGATCGGTGGCGAGTGGGTGCAAGCCGATTCCGGCGCCACGATCGACGTCGTCAACCCCGCGACCGGCCTTAAGCTCGGCACGGTGCCGAAGGCGGGCAAGGCGGAGACGCGCCGCGCCATAGCGGCCGCCGACGAAGCGTTCCGTACCTGGAAGAAGACCTCCGTGCTCGAGCGGCACAAGCTCCTGCGCAAGCTCCACGACGCGATCATGGACAACCAGCAGACGCTCGCCGAGCTGCTCACCATGGAACAGGGCAAGTCGCTGACCGAAGCCAAGGGCGAGGTCGCGATCTCGGCTGCCTACATCCTCTGGTTCGCCGAGGAAGGCCGCCGCACCTACGGCGACGTGGTGCCGTCGCCCTGGGCCGACCGACGCGTGCTGGTGACCAAGGAACCGACCGGCGTCATCGCAGCGATTACACCGTGGAACTTCCCGTCGTCCATGCTCGCCCGCAAGATCGGCCCTGCGTTGGCCGCGGGCTGCACGGCGGTGGTGAAGCCCGCTTCGCAGACTCCCTATTCGGGGCTCGCCTGGGGTGCGCTCGCCGAGGAGGCCGGCTTCCCGAAGGGCGTCGTCAACATCGTCACCGGCGCGGCCGGCGAGATCGGCGACGAGATCTGCGCCAACCCGCTGGTGAAGAAGATCACCTTCACCGGCTCGACCGAGGTCGGCAAGATCCTCATGCAGAAAGCTGCCTCAACGGTGAAGAAGGTTTCGATGGAACTCGGCGGCAACGCGCCGTTCCTTGTCTTCAACGATGCCGACGTGAAGCGGGCGGTCGAAGGCGCGATCGCCGCCAAGTACCGCAATTCCGGCCAGACTTGCGTGTGCACCAACCGCTTCTTCGTCCAGGCGGGGATCTATGACGATTTCGTCGGCAGGCTGGCCGAGGCGACGGCGAAGCTGAAGGTCGGCCCCGGCCTCGAGGAAGGCACGCAGCAGGGCCCGCTGATCGACATGCGCGCCGTCGAGAAGGTGGAAGAGCTGGTCGGCGACGCCGCCGCGCAGGGCGGCAAGATCGTAACCGGCGGCAAGCGCCATCCGCTCGGCGGCTCGTTCTTCGAGCCGACCGTGATCGCCGAGGCGACGCCGTCGATGCGCTTCATGAAGGAGGAAATCTTCGGCCCGGTCGCGCCGGTGTTCAGGTTCGAGACCGAGGAAGAGGCGATCCGGCTTGCCAACGACACCGAATACGGACTCGCCTGCTACTTCTATACGGGCGACCTCGGCCGCGCCTTCCGCGTCATGGAGGGTCTGAAGTACGGTATGGTCGGCGTCAACGAAGGCATCATCACGACGGTCGAGGCGCCGTTCGGCGGCGTCAAGGAATCGGGCCTTGGTCGCGAAGGCGGCCACCAGGGCATCGACGATTACCTCGACACGAAGTACGTATGCATCGGCGGGTTGGGGCTCTAGGAAGGCGATGGACGGCGAACTCTTCGGCACGACGGCGAAGGACGAGCCCGTCCACCGCTACACGATCAGCGGCGGCGGCCTGACCGCCTCCGTGATGAACTGGGGCGCGGTGGTCCAAGACCTGCGGCTCGCCGGCCATGACGCACCGCTGGTGCTCGGCTTCGACCGCTTTGAGGACTATCCGGCACATTCGCCCTTCATGGGCGCAATCGCCGGGCGCTACGCCAACCGTATCCACGGCGGCCGCTTCCGCCTGGAAGGGGAGCGCTACCAGGTCGACACCAACTTCATCGGCAAGCACACGCTGCACGGCGGCGCGCTCGGCTTCGGCAAACGCGTCTGGACCGTTGCGTTGCATGGAGCGGACTTCGTCACGCTGACGCTGCATTCGCCCGACGGCGACATGGGATTCCCCGGCACGCTCGAGGCGACCTGTACCTACCGGCTGAAGATCCCGGGCACGCTGTCGGTGGAGCTGACCGCGACCTGCGATCGCCCGACGCTGTGCAATCTCGCGCACCACTCCTACTTCAACCTCGACGACGGCGGCGCCGGCGACATCCTCGATCACCGGCTGATGCTGGCCGCGGCCGCCTATCTCCCTGTCGATGAGGAACTTATCCCGACCGGGGTCGTCCAACCGGTCGACGGCACGCCCTTCGACTTCGCCCTGGCGCGGCCGGTGCGCATGGAGATCGAAGGCGAACAGGTCGCCTACGACCACAATTTCTGCCTCGCCGCCGCGCGCGGGCCGCTGCGCCAGGCGGCGTGGCTGCAGGGCGCGTCGTCGGGCGTCGAGATGGAAGTGTGGACGACCGAGCCCGGCCTCCAGTTCTATGCCGGGCACAAGGTGGCACGCAGCGTTCCCGGTCTGGGTGGGCGGATCTATGGCGCCCATGCCGGCATGGCGCTCGAGCCGCAGATATGGCCGGATTCGCCGAACCGCCCGTATTTCCCGCAGGCCGTGCTCTGGCCGGGCGGCCTCTACCGGCAGGTGACCGAATACCGGTTCCGCTAGTCGGCGGCGATCAGCCGAAGGCCCTTTTCAACGTCTCGAACGGCGCCAGCGCGCCGCGCATCTGGACGACCGCCGCGGCGACGCGGTGGGCGCGGCGGGCGGCGTCGGCCGGCGTGTCGCCTGAAAGCCGCGCGGCGAGATAGCCGCCGTTGAAGCTGTCGCCGGCGCCCGTCGTGTCGACCGCGTCGACCTTCACCGCCGGCACTGAGTTTCGCTGGCCTTCGGCAGCGACGAGGGCGGGGAACTCACCGTCCTTGACAACGATCTCGCCGACGCCGGCGGCGAAGAGACGATCGACGGTGGCCTCTGGCGAAGCATCGGCGAACAAGGCCTGCTCGTCGGGGAAGGTAGGAAGGGCGATGTCGACGACGCCGAGCGCCTCGGCGATCGCCGCGCGCGCCGCGTCCGGCGCAGGCCACAGGCGCGGGCGGTAGTTGGGATCGAAGGCGACCGTCGTGCCGTCGGCGCGGACCGCCTTCAGCGTGTCGAGCAGCGCGTCGCGCGCCTTCGGCTCGAGGATCGCCAGCGTGATGCCGGAGAAGTAGGCGAGACGGCGGCCGTCGAGGCTCGCGCGCAAGGCCGCGGGCTCGTCGGCCAGACGCCGGGCGGCGGCGTCGGCGCGCCAGTAGGTGAAGGAGCGCTCGGCGCCGTGGAGCGTGATCGCGTAGAGGCCGGGCCGAGCGCCGGGAACGACCGGGCTCCTGGCGATGCCGATGCCGTGGTCGCGGAAGAAGGCGATCTGGTCGCGCGAGAAGGGGTCGTCGCCGAAGGCGCTGACGTAGTCGGA
Organism: uncultured Mesorhizobium sp.; assembly: GCA_937958475.1. GTDB lineage: Bacteria > Pseudomonadota > Alphaproteobacteria > Rhizobiales > Rhizobiaceae > DUSC01. The sequence continues at coordinate 5,508 of CALFXR010000130.1, forward strand.
GGCGACGTTCTCCGGCAGCAGCGCCCGCAGCGCCCACAGTGTGTTGAACGTGTCGCCGGCGAATCCCATTCGCCAGTCGCCGCCCTCGCGTGCGGAGAGTTCCAGCATGCATTCGCCGACCGCGGCCACGCCATTGCCTTGCATTGCGAACCTCCCCTCGAAACCGTTTCGGCTCTACACTCGCAGGCAGCGGGAAGCCACGAAAAAAGCCGCTTGACCTTCCAGTCGCGGGAAGGCCTAGACCCGCCATACAAAGCGAAGAGCAAGAACGAGAGCAGAAAATGAACAGGCGTTCCGTCGCATTCATCCTCCTGGCCATCGCCATCGCGTTGGCCGTCGGCGTCATCGGCTACGGCATGATGATGACCCCACCGGACGATCTCGACCTGTCGCGATCGAAGGCCTCGGCGAAGGGGCTGTTCGCGGTCGCCGTCGCGCCGGAGAAGGAGCCACTCGAGCAGGGGCCGCTGCACAACTGGATCCTGACGCTGAAGACGCCGGACGGCGTGCCGGTGGAAGGGGCGACGATCGCCGTCGGCGGCGGCATGCCGCAGCATGGCCACGGCCTGCCCACCCAGCCGCAGGCCACCGCCTATCTCGGCGAGGGCCGCTACCGGATCGAGGGCGTGCGCTTCAACATGAGCGGCTGGTGGGAGTTCAAGTTCGACATCAAGGCTGCCGCCGGAGACGACAGCGTCGTCTTCAACCTGACTCTCTAGGAGAGGGCGGTGCGTACGCGACTGATCCCCGCTCTCCTTGCGCTCGCCGGCTTTGCCGCGTGCCAGCCGGAGGAATTCACGGAGGCCGAGAAGGCGACGATCGCGTCGCTGTCGCTCACCGCGCTGCCGCCACTGCCCGCCGATACGACCAACCGCGTGGCCGACGACGCGGCGGCGGCCGCCTTCGGCGCCACGCTGTTCTTCGAGCAGCGGCTGAGCCGCGACGGCACGGTAGCCTGCGCGACCTGCCACCTCGTCGACCGCCAGTTCCAGGACGACCGGCCGCGTTCGGTTGGGCTGGCGATGACCGACCGCCGCGCGATGCCGCTGGCCGGCGTGGCGCGTAGCCCGTTCCTCTTCTGGGACGGGCGAAAGGACAGCCTATGGGCGCAGGCGCTGGGGCCGCTGGAGGATGCGCGCGAGCACGGTGGCACGCGGGCGGCCTACGCCCATTTCATTGCCAATGCCTTCGGCGACCGCTACGAGCGCATCTTCGGGCGGTTGCCCGACCTTTCGGGCGTCCCCGCCGCGGCGTCGCCGCTCGGCTCGGACGCCGAGAAGGCGGCCTGGCAGGCGATGCCGGACGACAAGAAGCGCGAGATCGACACTGTCTTTGCCAACCTCGGCAAGGCTATCGCCGCCTTCGAGCGCACGATCGTGCACCAGCCGACGCGGTTTGACCGCTTTGCCGATGCGATCGCCGCCGGCAAGGCACCGGAAGGGGATGCCGCGCTCAGCGAACAGGAGGTCTACGGGCTCCGCTTGTTCATCGGCCGCGCCAGCTGCGTCACCTGCCACAACGGCCCACGCTTCACCGACGACCATTTCCACAACACCGGCGTGTCGCCGGTCGACGGCTTGCCCGAAGACACCGGCCGTGCCGCGGGGACCGAGAAGGTGCTGGCCGATCCGTTCAACTGCCTTGGCGCCTATCGCGACGGCAGCGCGGAGGCCTGCGGCGAACTGCGCTTCATGGTCAGGCAAAGCGAGGAACTGGAACGCGCCTTCAAGACGCCCTCGCTGCGTGGCGCGGCCGCCCGGCCGCCCTACATGCATTCGGGCCAGATCGCCACGCTCGCCGATGTCGTCGACCACTATGTGCGGGCGCCGGCGAGCGTCTCGGGCCATTCCGAGCTGAAGCCGCTGAAGATGTCGGACAAGGAGCGCGCCGCGCTGATCGCCTTCCTCGGCACGCTGGCGGAGTAGGCCTAGTACCGGTCCTTCACCGTCTCCATGGCGACGAAGGTCGAGGTCTGCGCGACGTGGGGGAGCGCCGAGATTTTCTCGCCGAGCACCTTGCGATAGGATGCGATGTCCTTCGTGCGAACTTTCAGCAGGTAGTCGAAGCTCGCCGCCATCATGTGGCACTGCTCGATGGCCGGCACGGCCTGGACGGCGCGGTTGAAGGCGTCGAGGGCGGCGGAGCGCGTGTCGGAGAGTTTCACCTGGACGAAGGCGACGTGGCCCTCGCCCATGCGCTCGCGGTCGACGAGGGCGGAGTAGCCGCGGATGAAGCCATCGGCCTCGAGCCGCTTGACCCGCGCCTGCACCGGCGTCTTTGTCAGGCCGACCTTCGCCGCGAGTTCGGCCATCGACAGTCGTCCGTCGGCGGAGAGCGCCGTGAGGATCGCCCGGTCGAAACGGTCCAGATAGTCTGATATCTGCGGCATGACGGTCCATATCTATTAAATATTGGCATCAGAATAGACAATATGGACCAGGATTGCCAGAGGATTGGACCGGACCCGATCGGGCTCGCCGTGCTATCCGAGCGGACATGGTCTCGCCGCTTCACTTGCCTGCCGGCGGGATCGGGATCACTCTTCGCCAGTCTCGGGGATGCCTTCATGCCTGCCCAGCCGCTCGACGCAATCCGCTCCGAAATCCGCGCCAACACGATGCCCGACGAGGCCGCCGCCCTCGACCGGCTGATCGCGCTCGCCGAGCTCTCCGATGCCGATCGCGCCGCGATCTCGGCGCGTGCCGCGGACTTGGTGCGTGCGGTGCGCGGATCCTCGGACCCGCGGCTGATGGAGGTCTTCCTCTCCACCTACGGCCTGTCGACGAAGGAGGGCGTAGCGCTGATGTGCCTCGCGGAGGCGCTGCTGCGTGTGCCGGACGCCGGGACGATGGACGACCTGATCCGCGACAAGATCGCGCCGCACGACTGGTCGTCGCATTCCGGCGGCTCGAGCTCAATATTCGTCAACGCCTCGACTTGGGCGCTCATGCTGACCGGCAAGGTGCTCGACGAGGGCGAGGGCGGTATCGAAGGCACGCTGCGCTCGATGGTACGCCGGCTGGGAGAGCCGGTGATCCGCACGGCGGTGGCCGCCGCAATGCGCGAGATGGGCGAGCAGTTCGTGCTCGGGCGCACCATCGCCGAGGCGGTCAAGCGCGGCCGGCCGATGACGCAGAAGGGCTATCTCTATTCCTACGACATGCTCGGCGAGGCGGCGCGCACGGAGGGGGACGCGCTGCGCTACCACCGCGCCTATGCCGACGCCATCGCGGCACTTGCCGCGCATTCGACGGGAGCGGACATCCGCCGCAACCCTGGCATCTCGGTGAAGCTCTCGGCGCTGCACCCGCGCTACGAGGTGGCGCAGAAGGAGACCATGCTGCCGGTGATGGCCGAACGGCTGCTGTCGCTGGCCAGGGCCGCGCGCGACGCACGTATGGGGCTGAACATCGACGCTGAGGAGGCCGACCGGCTGGACCTTTCGCTCGACGTCATCGAGCGCGTGCTCGCCGACGACAGTCTCGCCGGCTGGAACGGGTTCGGCGTCGTCGTGCAGGCCTACGGGCCGCGCACCGCCTTCGTCATCGACTGGCTGCATGCGCTGGCGGAAAGGCTCGACCGCCGCATCATGGTGCGCCTGGTCAAGGGCGCCTACTGGGACACCGAGATCAAGCGCGCGCAGACGCTCGGCCTGCCCGGCTATCCCGTGTTCACGCGCAAGTCCAACACCGATGTCTCCTACATCGCCAATGCGCACAAGCTGCTCGGCATGACCGACCGTATCTACCCGCAATTCGCCACGCACAACGCGCATACCGTCGCCGCCGTGCTGGCCATGGCGCCCGACCGCGACTGCTTCGAGTTCCAGCGCCTGCACGGCATGGGCGAGGCGCTGCACGAGGCGGTGCGCGCCGCGGAAGGCACGCGCTGCCGCATCTACGCGCCGGTCGGCGCGCACTCCGACCTGCTCGCCTATCTCGTCCGCCGGCTTCTGGAGAACGGCGCCAACTCTTCCTTCGTCCACCAGATCGTCGACGAGGACGTGTCGGCCGAGGAGATTGCGCGCGATCCATTCGACGCGGTGGCGGCGCAGGGGCCGGCCGCCAATCCGTCGATCCCGAAGCCCGCCGACATCTTTGGCGCCGGGCGGAAGAACTCGAAGGGTTGGGATATTTCCGATCCGACGACGTTGGCGGAACTGGAGGCAGGGCGCGCTGCCTTCACCGGCCCGGACCGCTGGACGGCGAAGCCGGTGACGCGCGCGGCGGGCTATGCGCGGAGCCGCAGGATCGTCAACCCGGCGCGGCCCGACGACGTCGTCGGCACCGTGCACGAGGTCGACGCGAGGCAGCTGGCGACAGCCGTACGTTTCGCCGTCGAGGCGCAGCCCGCGTGGGCGGCACGACCGGTCGCCGAGCGTGCGGCGGTTCTCAGGCGCGCCGCTGACCTCTATGAACGCCACGCTGTCGAGTTCTTCGCGCTTGCGACGCGGGAAGCCGGCAAGACGCTCGCTGACGCCGTGGCGGAAGTGCGCGAAGCGGTCGACTTCCTGCGCTACTACGCTGCCGAGGCGGCCGCCGCGGAACAGGGAACGCGGGCGCGCGGCGCCATCGTCTGCATCTCGCCGTGGAACTTTCCGCTGGCGATCTTCACCGGCCAGGTGGCGGCCGCACTCGTCACCGGCAATTCGGTGCTCGCCAAGCCGGCCGAGCAGACGCAGCTGATCGCCGCACGCGCCGTCGCGCTGCTGCGCGAGGCGGGCGTGCCGGAAGACGTCATCCAGCTCCTGCCGGGCGACGGCCCTTCGGTCGGCGCGCCGCTGACCGCCGACCCGCGCATTGCCGGCGTGTGCTTCACCGGCTCGACCGAGGTGGCGAAGCTGATCGAGTTGCAACTGGCGAAGACCGCCGCGCCCGACGCCATGCTGATCGCCGAGACCGGCGGGCTCAACGCCATGGTGGTCGATTCCACCGCGCTGCCCGAGCAGGCCGTGCGCGACATCCTCGCCTCGGCCTTCCAGAGCGCCGGCCAGCGCTGTTCGGCGCTGCGCTTGCTCTACGTGCAGAAGGACGTCGAGAAGAAGGTGCTGGCCATGCTCGAAGGCGCCATGCAGGCACTCGCCGTCGGCGATCCCTGGCAGATCGCCACCGATGTCGGCCCGGTGATCGACGAGGATGCAAGGGAGCAGATCGCCGGCTACTGCACGGCCATGGCGGCGAAGGGCCGCCTCGTGGCGAAGCGCGAAGCGCCTGAGACCGGTCTGTTCGTTGCGCCGCACGTGCTGCGCGTCGCCGGCATCGAGGAGATGGAGCGCGAGGTGTTCGGCCCCGTCCTGCACGTCGCCACCTTCGAGGCCGACAAGATCGATCGCGTCATCGACGCAATCAACCGCAAGGGGTACGGCCTGACGTTCGGCCTGCACACGCGCATCGAGGCGCGCGTCCAGCACTTTGTCGACGGCGTTCACGCCGGAAACATCTACGTCAACCGCAACCAGATCGGCGCCGTTGTCGGCGCCCAGCCTTTCGGCGGCGAGGGGCTTTCCGGCACCGGGCCGAAGGCCGGCGGGCCGCACTATCTGCGCCGATTCCGCATCGCCGAGACCGCCGCGGCCGAAGCTCCCGGCGCCGCGGCGGCCGAGACGGTCACGGCCTTGCGGCTCGCCAACCATCTCGGCGATCCGGCCCTCGGCGGCTGGTCGACGCGGCCGGACCGCATCGCCGTGCTGCGAAAGCACCTGCGCGGCAAGGGTGCGGCGGCCATCGCGGCCGCGGCCCAGGTCGAATACGGACAGGTCGACCTGCCGGGCCCGACGGGCGAGGCCAACACGCTGTCGTTGCTGCCGAGGGGCAGGGTGCTCTGCCTCGGCCCGGACGCCGAGACGCTGCTCGCCCAGGCCGTCCAGGCGCTCGCCGCAGGCAATGCCGTGCTTGCCGTAGCGCCGGGCGCGGTCGCAGCACTTTCGCCGCTCGCCGGAAAGGGCCTGCCGCTCGCGGCGATCGACGGGACGGTGGCCGCCAAAGACCTCGCCGACCTGCATGTCGACGTGGTGGCACTCTCCGGAGGCGGCGAAGGCCAGAGGGCGGTGCGCATGGCGCTGGCGAAGCGGCAGGGTCCGATCGTGCCGCTGGTGACGGAGGCGATCTACCCGGCGGCCTACGCGCACGAGCGCGCGGTCTGCGTCGACACGACGGCGGCCGGCGGCAACGCCAGCCTGCTCGCCACGGCGTAGGGCGGCCTAGGCGAGTTCGGCGCCGAGCGCCTCGCGCCAGTGGGCGAGGCGGCCCTTGAGGATGGAATCGCGGACGTAGGCGAGTTCCTCCTCGACCGACTCGATGATCTCGAAGGCGAAGCTGTCGCCGCCATTCGCGTTCCATGCCGCCTGCATCGCCGGATGGAGGTGGCCACCCGAGCGAAGGCCGAAGCGCAGCCGCGTTTCGATGCTATCGATGTCGGGCGCGCGGCCCACCCAGACCTGCCCGCTTGCCAGGCGCACGGCGAAGATGCCCGCGAGAGCCTTGCGCTTCTTGTATTCGGCGATCGCCGCCTTGCGGTCCACGGTCGACATGATATTTTTTACCCGGATTTAAAAGATCGAATCTATTTAATCCGGGTAATAAATAAATTCAACAGGGTTCCTTGCCGCATGAATAAATCGCACAGCCCATCCGTGACCGCCTTCACCGGACAGCGTCTCCTCGCCAGCGGGCGCTTTTCCGACGTGGTGCTCGCCGTCAAGGCGGAAGTCGAGGAAGGATCCGAGGCGACCGTCCTCGTCTTCGACGACGCGACCGGACATGTCGTCGACATCGGCAGTCGCGAAGACGTCCTGGAGCGCCACGGGCGTCAGGCGGAGTCGCCTGCGGCGGGACCGCCGTCGGTGGACGATGGAAGAAAGCCCGGCCGCGGCCGGCCTCGCCTCGGCGTCGTCGCCCGCGAGGTGACCTTGTTGCCGCGACACTGGGATTGGCTTTCGGCGCAGCCCGGGGGCGCATCCCAGGCGCTGCGTCGCCTTGTCGACCAGGCGCGTGCCGCGGACGACGGGCGCACGGCGCGCCGCGCCGCGACGGACGCGGCCTACCGTTTCATGGCAGCGATGGCCGGGAACCTGGCGGGTTTCGAGGAAGCATCGCGCGCGCTCTTTGCCGGAGACAATGCGCGGTTCAGGGCCGAGACGGCCGCTTGGCCGCCCGATATCCGCGACCATGCCGTGCGCATGTCGCGCCTCGGCTCCTGATCACGCCCCTTCGACGACGCTGAAGCCCTCGAAGTTGGGATGGCCGACATACAGAACCTTGCTCTGGCCGGCGTTCCGGTGGGCGGCGCGGAAATTGTCCGAGGTCGTCCAGGCGCGGAAGTCGGCCTCGCTGTCCCACACCGCGTGCGAGGCGAACAGCGTGTAGCCTTCTTCCTCGTTCACCGGTCCGCGCAGAAGCTGGAATTCGCGAAAACCCTTCATCTCGTTGAGCGTCGAATCGCGATTCTTCCAGACGGCCTCGAAGGCTTCTTCCGAGCCCTTCTGGACCTTGAAGCGGTTCATGGCGATGTACATCAGGCTTCCTTTCCGGCGCGTTTCTGCTGCGCACGTTGCTGGTGGCGATTGGTCTTGGTGTCCGGGAAGGGCAGGACGCCCGGCGCGGAAGAGGGGTCGTACTGTCCCTGCGGATGGGGGCCCGACTGTCGATGCGGCCGGATCCGGTAGCGCGCCAGTTCCGCGACCGTGCCGTCGAGGCCGACACGGTCGAGACCGGCAAAGAGGAGGCGGAACTCTGGAAGCAGGCCGTCACCCCGCGCCGACGCCAGCCTGTCGAAGGCGAGGCTCGCCGCGACGCTCTCGCCGAGCGCATCTGGCATGTCGGCGCTGTTCATGTGCCGAACTCGACGCCGGCCTTGCTCGAGGTTGATAGCTTGCGCATGCAGTCGGCGGCATCGACGCCGGCGCCGACGCAATCGGTCGCCTCGTTGACAAGGACACGGCCGAGCCCGGCGCAGTCGAGGCCGGCGATGTCGAAACGGCTGACCTTGGTCTTGCCCGCCGGCATGTCCTTGAAGGCGAGAACGGTGAGCCGGTCGACCGAGCCGGCCTTGTCGAACAGGGCGAGCTCGAAGGCGACCCGCTCGAGGTCGCCGGCGAGGCGGTTGTTTACGACGAAGGTCAGCCGGCAGCCCTTGTCGGAGGGCTGCACGGCGTTCAGCTCGAGCTGAAGGACGGGCGTCGGCGCCGTCTCCTGCGCCGACGCCTGCGCGGCGGCGAAGAACAACGCCGAGGTCAGAACGAGGCCTGTTCTTGCCGCGACCGCCATGACCTCACCAGCCGAACTGCTTGGAGAGCGAGACCTTGAAGGTTCTGCCCTTGGCGGCGTCGTTCATCAGGAACTCCTTGTACTGCCTGTCGAAGATGTTCTCGACGCCGAGGTGGGTCTCCCAGCCGGCGAACTGGCCTTCCTTCGGCGTCCAGCTCAGGAACACGTCGTGGACGTCGAAGGCACGGGCGTAGCGGGTCGAAGTGCCGATCGGGGCGTCGGCGCGGCGCGCCGGATCCTGGGGCTCTGCGACGATGCGCGCCTTCCAGCCGAAGCGCAGGTCGTGCTGGGGCAGCTGGCCGCCCAGCGTCAGCGCCAGTTCGTGCGGGGCGAGCGTCTGCAGATAGGCGCCCGTCGTCTTGTCCTTGCCCGTCAGCCAGGTGTAAGCGGCATTAGCGAAGACGTAGTCGGCCTCGTATGCGGCCTCGACCTCGACGCCGTAGATTTCGGCGCGGTTGATGTTGACGAAGCCCGGCCGGTCGTTGAAGCCCGGCGAGAAGGGCGACGCGAGCGCGATCAGGTCGGTGATGTCGTTGTAGAAGCCGGTGACCTTGACCTGGCCGGCGTCGCCGCCCTGAAACAGGTCGTTGCCGGACAGTGCGAAGCCCGCCTCGAAATTGTTCGACTTTTCCTTGCGCAGGCCGAGGCTGGGCAAGAAGGTCGCCGACGAGCTCGACGTCGAGAAGACCTCGTCGACGGTCGGGAAGCGCTCTGTATGGGCGATCGAACCGAACACGGCGAGCGTGTCGTTGAACTTGTAGTGCGCGGCGATCTTCGGCGAGATCGCGGTGTCGTCGGAGGACTCGGCGGTGAGGCCGGTGCCCGGGTCGATGACGGCGCCGTCGGGCGAGAGCCTGTGCCAGTCGAAGCGAACGCCCGGGATCAGGGTCAGGCGGTTATCCCAGATGAACTCGTTCTGGATGAACAGGCCGGTCTTCACGTCTGTTCCCTCGGGGTGGAAGGTGACGGGAAAAGGGATGCCGTTGTTGAAGTAGGAATCGGCGACGCGGTTCTGGAACGACGACTGCGAGCCAATGGTGAGGAAGTTCTCCCAGTTGTCGCCACGCCACTCCATCGTGTTCTGCGCGTTGAACTGCCAGGTGTTGTAGGCGTAGTCGGAATCGCAGACGATGGCGTATGAGGTGGCGCCGCAATACGCCCTCAGGTCGGCGTCGCGCTGCTCGTTGGACGTGCTCGAGTAGGACAGCGACGTCTTCACGTCGAGCATGTCGTTGTCCGAGAAAGGGTTCTCGTAGGACGCTATCGCCGTCTGGTCGACGACGTGGCGATCGATCAGGCCGAAGTAGGTGGCTGTGCTGGTCTGCGACAGCTCCTGGTCCTCCAGGTCGGAATCCCAGTGCTGGTAGGAGAGGCGCAGCGTGCCCTCCTCGCCGACCTTGAACGTGCCCTTGGCGAGGCCCGACCAGGTCTCGAAGTTACTGCCGACCACCTCGGTGCCGTTGCCGGTCAGGTAGGTGTCGGCGCGCCGGAAATTGCCGGTGAGCAGGAAGTCCGCATCGCCGAACCGCTGCGCCAGGACGACGGAGGTCATCCAATCGGCGCGGTTGCTGTTGTAGGCTCCCTTGAGGCGAAGCGCGCCTGTCTGCCCGTCGGCGATGAAGTCTGACGCGTCCTTCGTCTCGAAGTTGACGACGCCGCCGAGCGCGCCGGAGCCGTAGAGCGTGGATGACGCCGGTCCGCGGAGCACTTCGACGCGCTTGTAGAGCTCCGGGTCGGAGAAGAACGAGCCCATGCGGTACTGCTCGTAGAATTTCTGCGCACCGTCGACGTTGATGATGATCCGGCCGCCGTCGCCGGCGTTTTCCGGCGCGCCGATGCCGCGGATGTTGATGCTCTGTCCGAGCATGCGGTCGGAGCCGGTCAGGTTGACGCCGGGGATGTCGCGAATGACATCGCCGATGGTTGCGGCCTGCTCCTCGTCGATCTCGCGCTGCTCGACCACGGTGACCGCCTGCGGCGTGTCGATTGCGACCTTCTCGACGCCGGCGCCGACGACGATCTTCTGCAGGAGCGTGACGCGGCCGGTCTTCTCGGCTTCGTTCGTTGTCGTTTCAGCCTCGGTCTCTTGCGCCATCACGGCGCCCGACGAAGCAATAACCGCCAGTGCCGCCCCGCCGAGCAGAACGGCCATTCTATTCCTAACCAGCCCCATCACCCACTCCTGGAATGTCCATGCTGGCTGGCGCGGTGGCTCGCTTGCACGATCGAAAGTCGCCCGGACGCAAATAACTTGACTCGATTAGTCCGGTATTGCACTCACTATTAAAGCTGATAAAAAGAGTCAACTATCAAATGGCCGGCCCGACGAGGCGGCCGTCAAGAGGGAGACTGGCCGTGGATGACAGCAGCAGAAGCGACCTGCGCAGCGATGTGCCTCCCGTGAACCGCCCGCGCGAAGCGCCCGCCAGCGACCGCGATTTCGTCCGCACTGTGACCAGCGAAGCGCTGTTTAACGGCCAGCGCGAGATCGGCATCGACCATCGCGGCGCGCTCTACCGCCTCAAGATCACCCGCCAGGGCAAACTCATTCTCAACAAGTGAAGGTTCGCGACATGATTTCCGAAAAGAGGCCAGATCCGCATGCGATCCGCCGCGCCCGCGAGGACAACCCCAAGATGCGCGAACGCGATCTCGCCGCCCAACTCGGCATCACCGAGGCCGAGTTCGTGGCCGCTTGGTGCGGGGAGGGAACTGTGCGTATCGAGCCGCGCGTCAACGACGTTCTCACCGGCCTCGAGGCTGTCGGCGAGGTGATGGCACTGACCCGCAATGAGAGCGCCGTGCACGAGAAGATAGGCGTCTACGACAAGGTCATCACCGGCAACCACAATGCCATGACGCTCGGCGAGAACATCGACCTGCGCATCTTCCCAAAGGTCTGGGCGCACGGCTTCGCGGTTGAGAAGCGAGACGGAGACGCCATCCGGCGCAGCCTGCAGTTCTTCGACGCAAGCGGCGAGGCGGTACACAAGGTGCACCTGCGGCCGGCCTCGAGTCTCTACGCCTACCAGCAACTCGTCGAGCGGCTGGTGGCGACCGATCAGTCGCCGGTCGTCGCCGTCGAGACTGCGGGCGGGGAAGTGAAGCCGGCGAGCGGCGACGCCGCGGCCGCGGATCAGCTGCGTGACCGCTGGAGTGCCATGACCGACGTCCACCAGTTCTTCGGGATGCTGCGCTCGCTCAACCTTACCCGCCACCAGGCGGTGCGCATGGTCGGCCACGACTATGCCTGGCTACTCGACGGCGATGCCCTGACCGCGATGTTCCACCACGCCGCGGAACAGCACTTGCCGATCATGTGCTTCGTCGGCAACCGCGGTTGCATCCAGATCCACAAAGGGCCGATCGCCAACATCAAGTCGATGGGGCCGTGGATCAACGTACTCGACGAGACGTTCCACCTGCATCTGAGGCTCGACCACGTGAGCGAGGTCTGGGCGGTACGCAAGCCGACCGCAGAGGGCCACGTCACCTCGCTCGAGGCTTACGGCGCGGACGGCGAAATGATCATCCAGTTCTTCGGCGTCAGGAAGGAAGGCGAGGACGAGCGCGGCGATTGGCGCTTCCTCGCGGAGAATCTGCCCCGCGTCCTCCAGTCGTCCGCGGCATGAGGAAGGGAGCCATGATCATGCTTGCACGCGCCCGCGTCGCGGTCATCGCGACGCTGCTCGTCGGCGTTCACGGCGCCGCCGCGGCGGAAGCCGTCGGCTCGCTGCCGGATTCCTCGCGGCTCGTCGCCATCGGCGGATCGATCACCGAGATCGTCTATGCGCTCGGCGAGGAGAAACGGCTGATCGCCCGCGACACGACAAGCGTCTACCCGCCCGCCGCACTGGCGCTTCCCGACGTTGGCTACATGCGCCAGCTGTCGCCCGAGGGCGTGCTGTCGGTTGGTCCGAGCGCGGTGATCGCGCTCGAAGGCAGCGGCCCGCGCGAGGCCGTCGAGGTGCTGAAGAAGGCGAGCGTTCCCTTCCTCGAGGTCCCCGAGAGCTTCGATCGCGACGGCATCCTGGTAAAGGTCCGCACGGTGGGCGAGGCGCTCGGCGTCGCCGGCAAGGCGGAGACGCTCGCCGCATCGCTCGCGGCCGACCTCGATGCGGCCGAGAAAGCGACGGCGTCGCTCGGGGAACGCAAGCGCGTCATGTTCCTGCTCAGCGCCCAGGGCGGCAAGCTGCTCGCTTCGGGAAGCGGCACGGCGGCCGACGGCGTGATCAGGCTCGCCGGCGCGATCAACGCCGTCGAGGGTTACGAGGGATACAAGCCGATCACCGACGAAGCGGTGATCACGGCGGCGCCCGACGTCATCTTAATGATGGACCGCGGCGGCGACGAACCCGATCCCACCGCCGACATCCTCGCCAATCCGGCGATTGCCTCGACCCCCGCCGGGCAGGCCAGGCGCTTCGTGCGCATGGACGCCGCCTACCTGCTCGGCTTCGGTCCGCGCACGGCGTCGGCGGTGCGCGATCTCGTGGCGCAACTCTACGGCGACCAGGTCGCGAAGTGAGCGGTGCGGTGAACGAGCCGGCTGCCTTGTCCGGCCCGGCGGAGCGTCTGGAGGGCGACCGCACGGCGCGCGCCCGCGCCGTCATCGTCCTTCTCGTCGCCGCGCTAGCGGTGACCATGCTGTTCAGCCTGGCGTCGGGCGCGTCCGACGCGTCGGCGCTCGCCGTGATCGGGGCATGGTTCTTCGGGCCGGCGAGCGGCGACGCGATGCTGTCGGCGCGCGACACGATCATCGTCCAGGACATCCGCATGCCGCGCGTCGTGCTCGGCTGCCTGATCGGCGCGGCTCTCGCCGTTTCGGGCGCGGTCATGCAGGGTCTTTTCCGCAACCCGCTGGCCGATCCCGGCCTGGTCGGCGTCTCCGGCGGTGCGGCGCTCGGCGCGGTGTCGATGATCGTGCTGGGCACGACGGCGTTTGCGCCCGTGACCGCGCTGCTCGGCATCTACGCGCTGCCCTTCGCCGCCTTCTGCGGCGGCCTTGCGGTGACGCTCACCCTCTATCGCGTGTCGACGCGCCGCGGGCAGACCTCGGTGGCCACGATGCTGCTCGCCGGCATTGCGCTGGCGGCGCTGGCCGGTGCGCTGACCGGCATCCTCGTCTTCATGGCCGACGATCGGCAGCTGCGCGACCTGACCTTCTGGAACCTCGGCTCGCTTGCCGGCGCGACCTGGGTGAAGGTGCTGGCCGTGGCGCCGGTGATCGTCGCGGCGCTGGCGACGGCGCCGTTCCTCGCCCGCGGCCTCAACGCGCTGGCGCTCGGCGAGGCCACTGCAAATCATCTCGGCATACCGGTCCAACGCTTCAAGCACGTCGCCATCGTCTCTGTGGCGGCGGCAACAGGCGTCTCTGTGGCGGTCAGCGGCGGCATCGGTTTCGTCGGCATCGTCGTGCCGCATCTGCTGCGACTGATCATCGGGCCGGATAACCGCTACCTTCTGCCGGCCTCGGCGCTGCTCGGCGGCACGCTGCTGATTCTCGCCGATTCGGTCAGCCGTACCATCGTGGCGCCGGCCGAGCTGCCGATCGGCATCGTCACGGCGGTGGCCGGCGCGCCGTTCTTCCTGTGGATCCTGCTGCGCAAGCGCGGCGTCGTCGACCTCTGAACGAAGGGAGACCCGGCCATGATCGAATCACAGGCGGTATCGGTCGCCATCGGACGCAAGCCGATCGTTTCGGACGTCGAGTTCGAAGCGCGCGCGAAAGAGATCACCGCAATCGTCGGCCCCAACGGTTCTGGAAAGACGACGCTGATGCGCGCCATCTCCGGCGATCTGCCCTATGGCGGTTCGATCCGCATCAACGGGTCGGAGGTATCGGCGCTGAAACCCTGGCAGGCGGCGACGATGCGCGCCGTGCTGCCGCAGGCCACCGCGCTGTCGTTTCCCTTCACCGTACGCGAGATCGTCAGGCTGGGCCTCGTCGGCGGGCGTTCCGGCGTGCTGCCCGGGGAGGATGCCCGGCTGCCCGACCGAGCGCTGGCGCGCGTCGATCTGGAAGGCTTTGCCGGACGCTTCTACCAGGAACTTTCCGGCGGCGAGCAGCAGCGTGTGCAACTCGCCCGCGTGCTCTGCCAGGTATGGGCGCCGGTGCTGGAGGGAACGCCGCGCTTTCTGCTCCTCGACGAACCGGTATCCAGCCTCGACATCCGCCATCAGCTGATCATCATGAACATCGCGCGCGATTTCGCCCGCCGGGGTGGCGGCGTCGTCGCCATCCTGCACGATCTGAATCTGACGGCGATGTATGCCGACCGGGTCCACGTCATGCATCGCGGCCGCCTTGCGGCGGCGGGCACGCCCGCCGAGGTGCTCACCGACGTCATCATCGAAAAGGTGTTCGAGTGTCGGTTGAAAGTGGGCGCGCCGCCGGTCGACGGGACACCCTACGTCCTGCCGCATTCGGCGATGGTGTAGAGGATACTCCCGGAAAAGGGGGCGGAGCCTGCCAGCCAGCAGGCTCGTCAGCCGGCCAGCGCCGGACGCACGATCAGGTCGATGCCGAGCAATCCCCGCACGTCCGGCCGGTTCCTGACGAGATCGGCGATCGTGTGCTTCTCCAGTACCGCGAAAAAGGCGCCGAGCGCCTCGCGAAGCGCGGAGTTCAGGCCGCAGCTGTCGATGAGCGGGCATTCGGTCGCGTCATTCTCGAAACACTCCGCCATGGCGAAGTTCTCCTCGGTGACGCGCACGACGTCGAACAGGTTGATCTTGTCGGCGGGCCTGCCGAGCCTGACGCCGCCGTTGCGGCCGCGAACCGTCGCGACGAGGCCGTTCTCGACGAGCGGCTGCAGGATCTTGAAGAGGAAGAGCTCGGAAACCGAGTACGCGGCGGCGATCTCCGGTATGCGGCTGAGACGATCCTTGTTGACCGCGCAGTACATCAGAATGCGGATCGCATAGTTGGTCTGGCGTGTCAGCCGCATGGCGATTCTCGTCGGGTACTCGTCTCTTCCCTAATATATGGCGTACACCTTAGAAGGATTCCAGACAACACGCCAATTAAATATGAGTGCAATAATCATGAATTTTCCCGCAGTGTCGATCGCCGATCGAAACGGCACCTCTGCCGGTTTCATACGAATGGCTGCGCGGCTCGGTGCGCGAGCCGAATCATCAGGCGATACCAGTGCCTTGAACCGAGGAGATGAATCTCCACGTTGACCGCGCGACCATCGTCATCCTCTGACCTACGGTCAGGCTTGAATTCTATGCTGCAATGCACAATATAGCGCCTGTCGGGAGACAGCGACTCGGGAGGAACTCGAGGAGCGCGACATGCGTAGGGTATTGCACCAGGCCTTCCCCGCCACCGGGACCATCAGGCAGCTCAGACCGTCCGACCACGCCAGATTCCAGGAGCACCTGCTACGGCTCGACGCGGAAAGCCGGCGCGACCGGTTCAACGGCCTGACCGACGACGTGTTCGTCAGGGTCTATGCCGACCGCTGCTTCCATGACGGCACGGCGGTGATCGGCTTCGTCGACGAAGAATGCCACGTGCGCGGCGCGGCCGAGATCCACGAGCGGCCCGAGGAGCACGACCCGACCGCCGAGATCGCCTTCAGCGTCGAGAAGCACCTGCAGCACCGTGGTCTCGGCGGGTTCCTGTTCGAGCGGCTGATCGGCCACGCCTATGCGCTCGGCTACGAGAGGCTGCTGGTCACGACACATCCGCAGAACCAGGCGATGAAGGCGTTGGCCCGCCGCTTCAACGCGCGACTGTCGTTCGACAGCGGCGAGACCGTCGGGGTCATCGACCTGAGGCCGGATCCAGCCAGCTTCTCGCCCTTCTGGGCGCATCACGGCACTCACCTGCACGGCGCCCACGACTGACAAACGCGCCTTTCGCCGCGCCTGCTTGAAAGGCGCGGCGCCCGCCCGCACATCATGGGAACGATGGCGCGGCAGGCGAGTTTGCCGGTCGCAAGCCAGGCAAACCGGCGGGAGCATCGTTCCATGAATGCACTTACAGCGACGGCCACGGCGGCCGCCGATCCGGTGGCCGAGGCGAAGTTGGCGGCGCTCCGGCGGACCAAGGCGCTGGCGACCGGGGCGCTGGTCCTCTGCGTTGCCGTTTTCCTCGCGGCACGGTCGCTGGAGGGTCGCTATCCGCTGCTCGGTTTCGTCGCCGCCTTCGCCGAAGCCGCGACCATCGGCGGACTTGCCGACTGGTACGCCGTCGTCGCCCTGTTCAAGCGGCCGCTCGGCCTGCCCATCCCTCATACGGCGATCATCCCGGAGAACCAGAACCGCATCGCCGACAATCTCGGCCGCTTCATCGAGACGAATTTCCTCGCCGCCGAGCCGGTGCGCGAAAAGCTGAAGGAAGTGGACTACGCCGCGCTCGTCTCCGACTGGCTCTCGGACCGCGAGCGGGCCGGCAGACTGTCGCGCTTCGTCGCCCGGCTGCTGCCGCAGATGCTGACGGCGGTGGAGGGCTCGGGCCTGCGCGACTTCGTCACGCAGCGCATCACCGCCGAGGTGGAGAAGGTGCCCGTGGCGCCGCTCGCCGCCGAACTGCTCGCCTCGGTGACGGCGGACCGCAGGCACCAGCGCCTGTTCGACGAGTTGATCGGCGTGCTCGGCCGTTTTCTCTCCGACGAGACCGCACTCGCCGCGCTGCGCGACAAGATCCGCGCCGAACTGCCGTCGCTGTTCAACATGTTCCGTGCCGACGCATACTTGGTGAAGCGCATCGTCGCTTCAGCGGCGGCGCTGCTGGAGGAGGCGAAGGCCGACCCCGACCACGCGCTGCGTGAAGAGTTCGACCGCTTCGTGCATGGTTTCGTCGAGCAGTTGCGAACCTCGCCGGAGTTTTCAGCGCGTGCGGAGAAGCTGAAGCACGACCTTCTGGCTCGACCCGAACTCGCTGACCTCGCTGCCGGCATGTGGAAGAGCCTGCGCGCGTTCGTCGAACAGGACATCGCCTCGCCTCATTCGCGTTCGCGCGAGCACCTCGCCGGCATGTTCGTCTCGATCGGGCGCCACCTTGCCGAAGACGAGCGCATCCGCGCCGACGTGAACCGCGGCATGGTGGTCGCGCTCGCCTCCTTCGTCGAGACGCAGAAGAAGGGCGTGTCGACCTTCATCGCCGACCAGGTGAAGCGATGGGACGTGCTGCAGATGACCCGTCTGATCGAACTCAATGTCGGCCGCGACCTGCAGTTCATCCGCTTCAACGGCATGCTGATCGGCGGGGCCGTGGGTCTCGTCCTCCATTTGGGGGAGCGTATTCTTCTGTCGAATTGACCGGTCACGGCATTGCTCTATCCTCGCCTGAAACAACGGGCGAAGGCCTGCGACGGGAGGAGCACATGACGAAGAAGACGGAATCCAATCCCTTCACGGAAATGTTCGAGAAGTTCGGGCAGGATCTCAACCTGCCGAACATCGACGTGCAGAAGATGCTGGACAGCCAGCGCAGGAATCTCGAGGCGCTGCAGAAGTCGGCCGCTGCCTCGGCTGCGGGCGCATCGGCGCTGGTCGAGCGGCAGAGGACGCATATCGAGCAGGCGCTCGCGGAAGTGAAAACGGCGGCCGAGAGCTACCGCGCCGGCGGCACGCCGCAGGAGTTCATGGTCAAGCAGACCGAACTTGCTCGTAAATCTTTCGATAGCGCTCTGAAGAACGTCGAGGAAGCCGCTGAAATCGTTCGAAAGGCCGGGGACGAGGCGATCGAGGTGCTGCGCAAGCGCATCCGCGAATCAGCCGAGGAGATCCGGCAGGGCTTCGACAAGAACAGGTAGGCGGCGCGCCGCGCGAACCGGACGGAGGCGGCGTGGCCGACCAGTCGCAAAACGAGGGCATGGCGCCGGGCCGGCGCCGCCAGATGGAAATCTACGTCACCGGCGCCGGCGGCGCGCGGCCGGCTGTGCCCGTGAGACCGGCGGCGCTCGAGGCGCGAGCGGCGAGGATGCTCAGCGTAGAGGCGGCTGCCTACATCATCGGCGGCGCCGGCTCGGAACTGACCATGCAGGCCAACCGTGCCGCCTTCGACCGCCGTCGGCTCGTCCCGCGCGTCCTGCGCGACGTGGCGAGCAGGGACCTCTCGGTGACGCTGTTCGGTCGAACGCACCCCGCGCCGCTGCTGTTGGCGCCGATCGGCGTGCTCGAGATGGCGCGGCGCAACGGCGATCTCGCCGTGGCGCGGGCGGCGGCCGCCGAGAACGTCGCCTACGTCTTCTCCAACCAGGCGTCCGTGCCGCTCGAAGCCTGCGCCGCGGCGATGGGGCAGGGGCCGCGCTGGTTCCAGCTCTACTGGTCGAGCGACGACGACTACGTGCGCTCGGTGATCGGCCGCGCCGAGAAGGCCGGCTGCGAGGCTCTTGTGCTGACGTTGGACACGACGCTGCTCGGCTGGCGGCCGCGCGACCTCGACGCGGCCTATCTGCCCTTCCTGCGCGGCCTCGGGCTCGGCCAGTATCTCAGCGATCCGGTTTTCCGCGCCAAGATCCCGGCCTCGCCACCCGACACCGGCATTCGACCGCGCGGCCTGTCGCTGGTGTCGACGGCGATGGGCCTGATGCGCAAGGGCCGCGAGTTCGGCCTGTCGATGGGTGAGATGCGCGCCGCGGTCGCCCACTTCACCGCCACCTATTCGCGTCCGGATCTCAACTGGTCCGACGTCGAGCGGCTGCGCGGCATGACGCGCCTGCCGATCGTGCTGAAGGGCATCCGCCACGCCGAGGACGCCCGGCTCGCCCGCCAGCATGGTGCCGACGCGGTCGTCGTGTCGAACCATGGCGGCCGCCAGGTCGACGGCGAGCCGGGGACGCTCGACCTGCTCGAAGGCGTCGTAGCGGCGGCGGGCGACATGCCCGTCCTGCTCGATTCGGGCGTGCGTTCCGGCGCCGACGTCGCCAAGGCGCTCGCGCTCGGCGCGCGCGCCGTACTGCTCGGCCGGCCCTATGTCTACGGTCTGGCGATCGCAGGCGAGATCGGCGTTCGCGAGGTCATACGCAACGTGGTCGCCGAGTTCGACCTGACGCTGGCGTTGTGCGGGCTGACGCGGGCCTCCGACCTCGACCGCTCCTGCCTGGCCGAGTAGGGCGGTTTCCTCCATCCGGGAAACGAGCTACATCGGCGACGTTGTCCGTGCCCGCGATCGGGGGCGCGGCTCGTGGGAGACGATCGCCTTGGACAAGCCCCGCTTCACCTTCGACGCCCTTCCGGCCCTGGCCGGCGAGGAACTCGGCGTGTCGTCCTGGGTCGCCGTCGATCAGGACATGATCGACCGTTTTGCCGAGACAACGGGCGACCGCCAGTGGATTCATGTCGACGTCGAGCGCGCCGGGCGCGAAACGCCGTTCGGCACGACCATCGCTCACGGCTATCTGACGCTGTCACTGGTTGCCGTGATGAGCTACGAGATCGGCGCCGCGCCCGAGGGCGCGTCGATGTCGATCAACTACGGGCTCGACAAGCTGCGCTTCCTCTCGCCGGTCAGGGCCGGCTCGCGGGTGAGGCTGCGTAGCCGGCTCGTCTCCTTCAAGGAGAAGCTCCCCGGCCAATTCCTCATGCGCTCCTCGATCGCGGTCGAAATCGAAGGCGAGCTGCGTCCGGCGCTGGCCGCGGAAGCGCTGGTCCTCTTCGTCCGCTGACGAAGCCGGAACATCGATTTATGACGCAGATCAAAGCAGCTTCCGCCGCTTTGCTGCATCTAGCGCGCATGTGGAAGAGCATCGCCAGCGCCCCTGCCGACATCGATCTCGAACTCGCCGTCATCGACGAGGACGGTTGCCACGCTCTCGTCTTCCCGTGTCGACGCCGCGACGACGTATGGGTCGATCCGCGGGACGGGCGACCGGTTCAGGTCCGGCCATCGCACTGGCGCGAATGGACCGCGACGACAAGGGCTAACGGCCACTGACGGAGTGCCGTCGCCGCCATTCGCCGACGCGTGCTACGCGACTTGCGCGAGCGCCGCGAATTCCCCATCTTAGGATGGAATCATTCCGCGGGCCTTGAACCCGCGCAGAGTGGAGATCGATATGGGACGCTTCGCCGTCATCAGCCTCACTGAGCGCGCCGCCACCCGTGTCCGCGAGATCGTGGACAGCCGGGAAAGCGCGCGCGGCATCCGCCTCGGCATCAAGAAAGGCGGCTGTGCGGGCATGGAATACACGGTCGACCTCGTCACCGAGCCCAGGCCCGGCGACGACCATGTCGAGCGCGACGGTGCCCATGTTTACGTCGCGCCGGAGGCGGCGCTGTTCCTCCTCGGCACCGAGATGGACTTCGAGACGACGACCCTGCGGACCGGCTTCACCTTCCACAATCCCAACCAGTCGTCGGCCTGCGGCTGCGGCGAATCGGTGGAGCTGAAGCCCGCCGACCTGAAGGCGCTCGCCGAGGCGCGCGCCGGCGCGGCCTGACCTCGTGACCGAGAGCGCCGAAGCCCATCGCTGGCGGTGCTCCTGTTGTGGCGAAGAATTCGTTGGACTTCCCATGGATCTCGCGTTCGGCCCGCCGGTCGACTGGGACGCGCTGGACGACGCCATGCGGCAGGCCTCGCTGCTCGACGACGACTTCTGCCTGCTCGACTTCGGCGACGGCCGGATCGACCGCTTCATCCGCGGCATCCTCCCGCTTCCGGTGCCGGAACTCGGTGGCGTGTTTCATTTCGCTGTCTGGGTCTCGGTCTCGGAGAAAAGCTGGAACGTCTACTCGGATGGTTTCGCCGGCCGCGGCTATGCGGAGCCCGGCTGCTTCGGCTATCTCATGAACGAGATCCCGGACTATCCGGGCTCGTTCCTGCTCCACGTCGACGTGCTGTTCAACGACGACGGCTGGCGGCCGACCGTCGAACTGCACGAGCGCGACCATCCGCTGGTGGCCGCCCAGCACGACGGGGTGGCGATGGCGCAGGTCGAGCGCTGGGCCGCCCTGACCCACCTAAAATAGGCTCAGTCCACCCACAGGCCGTTGCGCCGGTACCAGCCGGCGATCGATTCCTCGGGGTAGAGCTCGAACACCGCGTCGCCCTCGCCGATGCAGGGCTCGACCCACGCGGCCTTGTATTTCAGCATCAAATGCACCCGCGACGGCGGTTTCGGCAGCGGGCTGTCGATCGCCGAGGCGAAGGGATGGACGAGGTCTGGCCAGGTCGGGTCGTAGAGCCAGAGCGCGCTGCCGCACGCTGTGCAGAAGCGGCGCTCGCCGGTGGATACCTCGCAGGCTTCGTGCTCTTCGTCCTCGATCGTCGCGTGGTAGAGCCCGAGCTTCTCCTCGCCCGACACGTCCAGCGTTCGAGCATCGGCGCCCAGATTGATGGCAAAGCCGCCGCCGCCCTGCTGCTTGCGGCAGATCGAGCAGTAGCAGAGCTGGTAGGGCACCGGCGTGTGGCTGGAAACGGTGAAACGCACCGCGCCGCAGCGGCAAGAGCCCTTGAGTGTCGTCGGCATCGGTGGTCTCCTCTGTTACCGCGCGGTCGGATCTGCGCCATTCAATCGAGGCGTTTTCACATGGACAACGATTCCATCGCCGATCTGTTCGCAGGGCTGGGGCCGGTGCAGATCCGCCGCATGTTCGGCGGCAAGGGGATCTATCTCAACGGTCTGATCATCGCCGTGGAACTGCATGACGAGCTGATGCTGAAGGCCGACGACCAGAACATGGACGAGTTCGCCGCCGCAGGCTGCCGGCGCTGGACCTATGTCGGGAAGAACCACGGCAAGCCCGTCGCCATGCCCTACTGGAGCGTGCCCGACGGTGCGCTGGACGATCCCGAGGAGATGGCGGTGTGGGCGCGCAAGTCCTACGAGGCGGCGCTGCGCGCGGCGAAGTGAGCGCGCCCCGGCGCGGACTCGGCAGAACGGGCATGCCTGCGCCCATCCCCGATCGCGGGCGCGGCCCGACCTCACCCGACCGAAACGCCCGACGATGTTTGCGACCCGGCGATTGATGCCGCATACTGACCCGATGCGACCCCTCAGGTACTCCATCAACATCACCCTGGACGGCTGCTGCGATCACCGCGTCGGCGTACCGGACGCCGAACTGCACCGGAATGCCACGGAGACCGTCGCGCAGGCCGACGAACTGATCTTCGGGCGAATCGTCTACGAAATGATGGAAAGCGCGTGGCGACCGGTGGCCGAGACGGGCGTCCGACCAGACTGGATGGAAGCATGGGCGGAACCGTTCGCGCGCACCATCCACGCGGCGAAGAAGCACGTCGTGTCCGACACGCTCGACGCGGTCGACTGGAACGCCGAACTCGTGCGCGGCAGGGACCTGGAAGAGACCGTCAGGCGCTTGAAGAGCCAGCCGGGCAGGGGTCTGTTGACCGGCGGCGTCACGCTGCCGCTGGCCCTGGCGCAGCTCGGGCTGATCGACGAATACATCTTCGTCGTGCAGCCGCGGATCGCCGGCCACGGCCCGACCCTGCTCTCGGGCCTGGCGAACATCGTCGAGTTGCAGCTCGTCAGCCGGCGGGAGTTCGGCTCAGGCGCGGTGGAAATGCGTTACATGACGCGCTAGGGCCGCACGTCGCGGTAGCCAGCTTCGCTGCGGCCGGGATCAGACCCGGCCGATGACCTTCATGAAGGCGGGGACGTCGTCGCCGAAACCGACCGTGCCGTCGTCGTCGGCCTCGCGCTGGCGGCGGTTCTGTTCGGTGCGGTCGGGCCGGCCATGCTCGTCGCGGCGCGGCCGCTCCAGTCGTTCGGGCCGTTCGCTGCGTTCGGAAGCGGCCTTGCGCTCGGCCCGTTCCGGCGCCGCCTTGCGCTCGCTGTTCTCGCTGCGGATCGCCTCCTTGCGCGCGCGCCTTTCGGCGACCGGCGCTTCGGACGCGGCGGGAGCCGGAGCAACTGCGGCGGGTTCGACGGTTTCGGCGGTCTCGGAACGACGCGGGCGGCGTTCGCCGCGCGGCTTCCTCTCGCCTTCGTCGCGGCGTCCGGCGCGGCGCGTCCGCCCACGGCCGCGGCGCGGCGCGTCGTCCTCGCCGCCTTCGCTCTGCACGACCGTCGACAGGTCGCCGTCGTGCCATTCGATCTTCTGGCCGATCAGCCTCTCGATGGCGTCGACATACTTGACGTCGGAACGCGTGGCGATGGTGAACGACTTGCCCGAGCGGCCGGCGCGGCCGGTTCGGCCGATGCGGTGGACGTAGTCCTCGGCGTGGATCGGCACGTCGTAGTTGAAGACGTGGCTGACGTCGGGGATGTCGAGGCCGCGCGCGGCGA
>CALFXR010000131.1 GCA_937958475.1 uncultured Mesorhizobium sp.
CGCCCGCGGCTTGCCC
The DNA here is from genome assembly GCA_937958475.1 of uncultured Mesorhizobium sp. Classification (GTDB taxonomy): domain Bacteria; phylum Pseudomonadota; class Alphaproteobacteria; order Rhizobiales; family Rhizobiaceae; genus DUSC01. The sequence goes on from CALFXR010000131.1 coordinate 17, forward strand.
GAAGGCGTGAAGAGGTGGGTTTTGGGCAGGGGCATGGGAGGTTCCGACTATCGTGGAATCGCCGGAAGATGAACCAACGGGGCCGCCAAGTCATCGCCTTTCGCAAGACGTCAGGCGCTGATCTCGTGTGCTGCGCCGGTATCGTGTAGACCGTCAGGGAGAAGGCGGAATCCGAGAAGCGATATGCATGTATCGTCATATGCGAAGGCCGAGGCATTTCTCGCAGCCTACGGGGCGGAACTGAACTTCTACGGCCGACCGCTCCGGGTCCTCGAAGTCGGTTCGAAATCCTACCATGAGCAGGACACGTACCGCGACCTCTTCGCGTCCGATCGATTCGACTATGTCGGTCTCGATATCGAGGCGGGGGCCAACGTCGACATCGTGCCGTCCAACCCTTTTGTCTGGAACGAGATTTCCGATGCCAGCTTCGACCTGTGCGTCTCCGGCCAGACCTTCGAGCACAATCCCTATTTCTGGGTGTCTTTCGCAGAGATGGCGCGTGTGCTGCAGCCAGGCGGCTTCGCGTTCGTCGTTGCGCCGGGCGCGGGTCACGTGCATCGCTATCCGGTCGACTGCTGGCGCTTTTATCCGGATTCCTGGGCCGCGCTGGCGACGCTGACCGGCATGGAACTGGTCGAGAGCTATTTCGAGACCGACGAGCTCGCGCCGAGGGTCGAGGGCGGACAATGGCGCGACAGCGTCTGTATCGCGCGCAAGCCGGCACTGGACGGGCCGGCGCTCGAGGAATTCCATGCGCGCCTGCGCAGGATCGCGGCACCGTTCGCCGATGAAATCGTGCCGATCGCCAAGGCGCCGCCGCCGGGCCGCTTCGCCATTGCCTATGAGAGCGAGATGGCGCGCCGTGCACCGGAGACGCTGTCGACACGCCTGCGCCGGATAAGGTTCGGCGGTGCCTGGAAGGTGTATCGATAGATGCGTCTGGACGAGACGTGGTGCCGTTTTCGACGTGAGACCGCAGGCTGAGAGCGAGATGGTGGGCGATGCAGGGATTGAACCTGCGACCCCACCCGTGTGAAGGGTGTGCTCTCCCGCTGAGCTAATCGCCCGCCGTGGCCAAAAGGCCTGACGCGCCGCGGATATAAGGGATGGCCGTGGCGCAAGTCAACGCAGAATGTCCGGACGTGGTGAAGGCGCACGGCGCGCCGCTCAGGCCGCCGCGGCGATCAGTCCCTGCGCCAGTTGCGGCGTCAGCTCGTCGAAATGCGAGATGATGCGCGAGGGCTCGAACTCGCGCACGTGGCGCTCGGTGTAGCCGAAGTCGACGGCGACCACGGGGATGCCGGCGGCCTTGGCGGTGTCGATGTCGGTGCGCGAATCGCCGACCATGACGGAACTGGCCGGATCGCCGCCGGCGCGCGCGATGGTTTCGAGCAGGTGGCGCGGGTCGGGCTTGCGGAAGGCGAAGGTGTCCTGACCGGTGATGGCGGCGAATCGGTGCGCCATGCCGAGCGCGGTGAGCAGGCGCACGGCCATGCCCTCGAACTTGTTGGTGCACACGGCCATGACGAAGCCGGCCTCGTCGAAGCGGTCGAGGGCCTCGGGGACGCCGGGATAGGGCAGGGAGCGGCCCGGCATGCCGGCCTCGTAGTGCTCGACGAAGAGCGCGTAGAGGCGGTCGTGCTCGAGGGAAGCCAGCTGCCTGCGTTGCGCGGCGAAGGCCTTTTCGATCATGACCTTGGCGCCGTAGCCGACGAAGCCGCGCAACTCGTTCGCGGCGGCCGCGGCGAGCCCGGCGTCGGCCAGGCTGTGGTTGAGGCTGTCGAGCAGGTCGGGCGCTGTGTCGATCAGCGTGCCGTCGAGATCGAAGACGATGGTTGGGCGGGTCATGCCGGGCGTTCCTCCTGTGCCGCTGCCGATAGCCCGACCCGGCGGCAGGCGGCAAGCCTCCTTCCGGGAGAAAGCCTTTGCCGCTCGCGCCAAAAATGGTAGGAGCCGCCTCGGCAACAGGGGGCCGTGCCCAAAAAAGATGGATGCGAGAGCGCTGAAGAGAGACGCCGCGCGCGCCGCGCTCGGCCATGTCGAGGACGGCATGAAGCTCGGCATCGGCACCGGCTCGACCGCCGAGGAGTTCGTCCGCCTTCTCGCGGAACGCGTTTCCGCCGGCCTGTCGATCATCGGCGTGCCCACCTCGGAGCGTACCGCGGCGCTGTGCGCCGAACTCGGCGTGGCGCTGTCGACGCTGGAGGAGACGCCGGAACTCGACCTCACCGTCGATGGCGCCGACGAGCTCGATGCGGCGCTCAACCTGGTCAAGGGCGGGGGCGGGGCGCTGCTGCGCGAAAAGATCGTCGCCGCGGCCTCGGCGCGCATGATCGTGATTGCCGACCGCTCGAAGCTGGTCGAGACGCTCGGTGCCTTCCCGCTGCCCATCGAGGTCAACCCGTTCGGCCTGAAGGCGACGGCGATCGCGGTGGCGAAGGCGGCGAACCGCATCGGCCTGACCGGCGGGCTGACGCTGCGCATGGCCGGCGAGGCGCCGTTCGTCACCGATGGCGGCCATTTCATCCTCGATGCATCTTTTGGCCGCATTCCGGATACAAGAGCCCTTTCGAATGCGCTGCACGCCGTTCCGGGCGTCGTCGAGCACGGACTGTTTCTGGGGATGGCAGACGTGGCGATCATCGCCGGCGCCGATGGCGTCGAAGTCCTGCTTGCCGCCCGCTAACTAGGGAGTTCCATAGATCATGAGCCTGGTCGTTCGCGTCCGCACCATCACCTTCGCCGCGGTAGCGGTGCTCGCGCTCGCCCTGCCGGCAAGCGCGCAGGATATCTCCGACACGCATATCAAGGCGGCGCGCGCCGCCCTCGACGCGCTCAACGCCACCGACCAGTTCGACGCCATCCTGCCGCAGGCCGCGGCGGCGCTGAAGGCCGAGCTGATCCAGAAGAACCCCGACCTGCAGCAGAACATCTCGCAGATCGTCGACGAGAAGACGCTGGCCCTGGTGTCGCGTCGCGCCGATCTCGAGAAGGAGGCGGCGACCGTCTATGCGCGGGTGTTTTCCGAGGAGGACCTCGCCGCGATCGCGACCTTCTACAATTCGGGACCGGGCAAGAAGCTGCTGACCGAAGGGCCGATCGTCACCCGCGAACTGATCAAGGCCGCCGAGATCTGGCAGCGCGGTGTCGCCCGCGACCTGGCGCAGTCGGTCGGCACGGAACTGGCCAAGGTGATCGCCGCCCAGGCGCAGCCGGTATCGCCGGCGCCCGAGGGCGGAACGCAGGGCTCGTCGAACTGACGGCCGGCCGGTCTCAAGCACGCCGCGAATCGAAAGCCCGGCCGCCGCGCCGGGCTTTTCTTTTGCGCCGATGATCACTAACTCTCCGCTCGCGCAACCAGCGGAGACGGACCCATGGCGAAATACGACTACGACCTGTTCGTCATCGGTGGCGGCTCGGGCGGCGTGCGCGCGGCGCGGGTGGCGGCGGGGCTGGGCAAGCGCGTGGCGCTGGCGGAATCCTACCGATTCGGCGGAACCTGCGTGATCCGCGGCTGCGTGCCGAAGAAGCTCTACGTCTACGCCTCGCAGTTCCCCGAGCATTTCGCCGATGCCGCGGGATACGGCTGGACCGTGCCGGCGGCGACCTTCGACTGGAAGGCGCTGGTCGCCAACAAGAACCGCGAGATCGCCCGGCTCGAAGGGCTCTACCAGAAGGGCGTCGAGGTGGCCGGGGGGACGACCTTCCGCTCGCGAGCCAAGCTCGTCGACCGCCACACCGTCCTGATCGAGGCGGAGGGACGCACGGTCACGGCCGACCAGATCCTCGTCGCCACGGGAGGCCGGCCCAACCCGCATGCGGCGCTGCCAGGCCACGAACACTGCATCGTCTCCGACGACGCCTTCGACCTGCCCGAACTGCCGAAGGCGATCATGATCGAGGGCGGCGGCTACATCGCCGTCGAGTTCGCCAACGTTTTCCACGGCCTCGGTGTCGAGACGACGCTGGTCTACCGCGGCCAGGAGATCCTCGGCCGCTTCGACATGGACATGCGGCGCGGGCTGCACGAGGCGATGGAGAAGAAGGGTATCGCCATCCGTTGCCAGACGATCGCCGAGAGGGTGGATCGCCGCGCCGACGGCCGCCTCGACGTAAGCCTGTCCAACGGCGAGACGCTGACGGTCGACCAGGCGATGCTGGCGCTCGGGCGTACGCCCAACACGGCCGACCTCGGTCTCGAGGCGGCCGGCGTCGAACTCGGCAAGACCGGCGAGATCGTCGTCGATTCGTTCTCGCGGACCAGTGTCGACAACATCTGGGCGATCGGCGACGTCACCAACCGGGTGCAACTCACCCCCGTCGCCATCCACGAGGCGATGTGTTTCGTCGAGACGGCGTTCAAGGACAATCCGACCGAACCCGATCACGACGTCGTCGCCACGGCGGTGTTCTCGCAACCCGAGATCGGCACGGTCGGCCTCTCCGAGGACGAGGCCTGCCGGCGCTTCGAGGCGATCGACGTCTATCGCGCCGCCTTCCGTCCGATGCGCAACATCCTCGCCGGGCGTGACGAGAAGATGATCATGAAGCTGGTCGTCGACCATGCGACCGGGCTGGTGCTCGGGGCCCATGTCCTGGGGCCGGATGCGGGCGAGATGGCGCAGCTTCTCGGCATCAGCCTGAAGGCCGGGCTGACCAAGGAGGATTTCGACCGGACCATGGCGGTCCATCCGACGGCCGCCGAGGAACTGGTAACGATGTATGTGCCGAGCTACACGATCCGCAACGGCGAGCGGGTCCTGAAGGGCTGAGCGGCTGCGGCCGTTCAGCCGCCTTCCGTCTCGCCCAGCCGCATCGGCTCGCCGCGCAGCAGCCAGCCGATGAATTCCGGCCACAGCGTCTGCGCGAAGCGCGAGCGGAAGAAGCCGAGGTGGCCGATCGCATGGCCGCCGGCATCGGCGGGCGACAGCCAGCGTCTCTCCACCGGTGCGTTCGCGTAGTGGCGCAGCAGCGCGTCGACGGCTCGCCTGGTGCCCCAGACGTCGTCGGTGAGGCCGATGGCGAGGATCGGTGTCGTGACGTCGGCATAGCGCGCCGTCTCGGGGAAGGACCGATCGTCGAAGAAGTAGTCCGGCATGCGGCACCAGCGCGCCCAGTCGCGGAACGCCGAACCCGGGATCGGCTCTCCGAGACCCAGCCAGCGCGGCGTGTCGGCGAAGAGCAGGGACACCGGCACGCCGACCGCGAACATGCGCGGCCCGGCCATGCGGTCGTCGAGGCCGCGCCAGTAACCCGACATCGTCGCCACCATGCCGTAGCGGTCGAACCGGCCCGCAACTCCCGAAATGCCGAGCGCCTGGCCGCCGAAGGACTGTCCGACGCCGACCAGCGGACGTTGGGGAGCAGCCTCGCGCAGTGCCGCGACCGCGGCCGGAAAGTCGTGCAGCGCCCATTCCTTCTTGGCGATCCGCCGGCGCCATGATGCAGGACGCGTCGATCTGCCGACGCCGCGGTAGTCGTAGGTGAGCACGGCGCTCGCCCCGCCGGCGACCAGGGCGCCGGCGAAGGCGGCGTAGAAGCCCTGCGGCACCGCCGTCGCCGACGACAGGAGCACCGCGGGACCGCTGCCGCCGTCGCGAAACAGCGTCCCTGCAAGCGGAAAGCCGTCGTCGGTGGTGAAGGAGACCGGCTGTCCCGCCAGGCGGGATGTCGGCGCTTTTTCCTTGGCCGGCAAAGATCGAACGGTCATGGGCTATCCTCCCACGCCATTCCTTACCATTGACGTTTACGTCAAAGTCAAGAGCCGCGTTTGACGCGTTGATGCCAAGGATCGGGCAATCTGCGACCTATTTTAGCAATATACGAATAAAACCGGGCGGAGAGCGGGAATCTTCATAGTACGTTAACGTACCCAAGCGACCTTCCCGAGAGTAAACGGACAAACCTGCGGGGGACAAACATGGCGGGATTTTTTGGCGGCCTAGGGCGCACGAAGGCCGACAAAGTCGACTTAGTCGAACTCGAAGCGAAGGTGGCGGCGATCTCTCGGTCGCAGGCCGTGATCGAGTTCAAGCTGGACGGGACCATCATCGCTGCCAACCAGAACTTCCTCTCTACGCTGGGCTACACGGAAGCCGAGATCGTCGGCAAGCATCACGGCATGTTCGTCGATGCCGAGTATCGCAGCAGCCCCGAGTACCGCACCTTCTGGGACCGCCTGAACCGCGGCGAGTTCGTCGCCGAGAAGTTCCGGCGCATCGGCAAGGGCGGCAAGGAGGTCTGGATCCAGGCTTCGTACAATCCGCTGATCGGACCCGACGGGAAGCCCTTCAAGGTCATCAAGTTCGCCGCCGACGTCACCGCGATCGAAAACGAGCGCAAGCGTGTCGAGGAAGAACGCGCGCTCAAGGCGGCGGAGCAGGAGAAGGTGGTCAAGGCGCTGGCCGAGGGGCTGGGGCAGCTCGCCGCGGGCGATCTCTCGCACATGATCGCTCAGGCTTTCCCCCGCGAGTACGAGGCGCTTCGCCTCAACTTCAACTCCACGGTCGAGGCCCTGCGCAACGCCATGCGCTCGATCGCCGAAGGCGCGGAAGCGGTGCGCAGCGGCACCGGCGAGATCAACCGCGCCTCAGACGACCTGTCGAAACGTACGGAACAGCAGGCCGCAAGCCTCGAGCAGACCGCGGCTGCGCTCGAGGAACTGACCGGAACGGTCCGGCGGACGGCTGAGGGCGCCAAGAAGGCCGACCAGACGGTCGCCACCACGCGCAGCGAGGCCGAGAAGAGCGGCGACATCGTCAAGCAGGCGGTTGCCGCCATGCAGCAGATCGAGAACTCTTCGAAACAGATCAGCCAGATCATCGGCGTGATCGACGAGATCGCCTTCCAGACCAACCTCCTCGCGCTCAACGCCGGCGTCGAGGCGGCGCGTGCGGGAGAGGCGGGCAGGGGCTTCGCGGTCGTCGCTTCGGAAGTGCGTGCGCTGGCCCAGCGTTCGGCCGAGGCGGCGAAGGAGATCAAGACCCTGATCTCGACCAGTTCCGAACACGTCGACAACGGCGTCAAGCTGGTCGGCAGCACGGGCGAAGCGCTTATTCGCATCGTCGGCGCCTTCTCCGGCATCAGCAGCCTGGTCGGCGAGATGGCTGCCTCGGCGCAGGCCCAGGCAACCGGCATCGCGCAGATCAACGTGGCGATCAACCAGATGGACCAGTCGACGCAGCAGAATGCCGCGATGGTCGAGCAGGCGACCGCGGCAAGCTACTCGCTGGCCAAGGAGGCCGACGGCATGGCGGCCTTGGTAACGAAGTTCGATCTCGGAGAAGTCGCGTCCAGGCCGCAGTCGCGGCGTCCCGAGCCGGCGGCGTCGCCGGCTCCGCGCGCGCCGCAGCCAAAGCCGGCCGCCTTCGCAGCGCAACGCTCGGCGGCCGTGCGCAAGCCGGCGCCGCAGCCCGAGACGGACGCCTGGGAGGAGTTCTGATCCCGGCACCTGGCAGCGCGGCCGGACGACCGGCGGCGGAATGACAGTAATGCGCGACCGGCGGCGAAGGGGCGTCCCTTCGCCGCCGGTCGACTTTCCGCCGCGGGGGGTGGCGGATCCCGGGATTACTTTCCGGAGTAGTTCTCGCCTTGGGTCGGCTGCGCGACCTCGACGGCGCCGCCCATGCCGCGGCTGCCGAAGAAGTCCCCGAAGCCGGACTTCTGCTCGGCGCCCTGGTCCTCGACGTTGGCCGAATAGGTGCTCTCGTAGGTGGGGGCCTCCTGTGCCGCGGCGTAGCCGGCGACGCCGGCGAGTGCGAGCGTGGCGATCAGAATGCGGGTCATGACGTGGTCCTTTCTCATTCCGTTTTGCTAGGCTCCGCGGCGCCTGTCGTCTTGCCGCTGCCTGATGGTCGGAAGATAGATCGGCGATCTCATCGTGAAATCCGGTCAAGTTCAGTTTGTCTTCATCGAAAAATACGATAATGATCGGGCCACCCCTCGAAGGACGGTCGCGATGAACATCGAAAGCCTGTCGCTCGACCAGTTGCGCGTCTTCGTCGCGGTCGTCGAAGAGGGCAGCTTCAGCGGTGCGGCCCGCCGCTTCAGCCGGGCGCAGTCGGCGGTCAGCTACTCCGTCGCCACACTGGAACAGCAGCTCGGCGTGGCGCTGTTCGACCGCAGCGGCTACCGGCCGCAACTCACGCCCGCGGGCCAGACCCTGCTCGGCGAGATCGCCGAAATCGTCGCCCGCGCCGACCGGCTGAAGACGCAGGCCAATGCGATCGCGCGCGGCCTCGAGCCGGAACTGGCGCTGGCCTGCGACGTGCTCTTTCCGATCGACGAGCTCGGCGACATCCTCACCGAGTTCCAGAGCGGCTTCCCCACCGTCGCCGTGCGCGCCCATATCGACGTGCTCGGCGGCGTCGCCGAACTGGTGACCGGCGGCGTGTGCGCCGTCGGGGTCCTGTCGACGCTCGTCACCATCCCCTCGGCGCTCGCCGGATTCCCGATCGAGGGTGCGCTGCGGGTGCCGGTCGCCGCCTCGGGCCACCCGCTGGCGCAGATCGACGGGCCGATCGCCACGGCCGACCTCCGCGACCAGGTCCAGATCGTGCTCAGCGACCGCAGCGACCTGACCCGGGGCCGCGACTTCGGCGTGCTTTCGCGGCGGGTCTGGCGCGTCTCCGACCTCGGCGCGCGGCACCAGCTGATCCGCAAGGGGCTCGGCTGGGGCAATCTGCCCTATCACATGGCGGCGGCCGACATCGCCTCGGGGAAGCTCAGGCTGCTCAGGCTGGAGGCGGTCCGCTACCCCGGCGAGATCGTGCCGCTGACCGCCGTGCACCGCGCCGACCTCGTGCCGGGCCCGGCGGCGACGTGGATGATCGACCGCCTTCGCCGCGCCGACATCGGTCGGTTCCACCGGGCCTTCCTCGCCGCGGAGACGTGAACGGTCCGGTCCGCCGGGCGTACCGCCGGCGCTGCGACCGCTCCGGGCAGGCGGAGGCGGGTCGCGCCGGCCGGTAAAACGAGGTAGAATAGGGCTTTGGCATCGTGTATGGAGCCGCGACCCCGAATCGCGGGGCGTAGGCGGCCGCAGCGGTCCGCAGGAAAGCGTTGGGTAGCAAGATGACGAAATGGTCCCCGAGTTCTTGGAGAGCAATGCCGATCCAGCAGGTCCCGGCATATGCGAACGCCGCCGCGCTGCGCGAGACGGAATCCCGCCTTGCGAGCTTTCCGCCGCTCGTTTTTGCAGGTGAGGCGCGCAAGCTGAAGAAGCAGCTCGCGGCCGTCGCCAACGGCGAGGCGTTCCTGCTCCAGGGCGGAGACTGCGCGGAGAGTTTCGCCGAACACGGCGCCGACAACATCCGCGACTTCTTCCGCGTCTTCCTGCAGATGTCCGTCGTTCTCACCTTCGCCGGTTCTCAGCCGGTGGTGAAGATCGGCCGCATCGCCGGCCAGTTCGCCAAGCCGCGCTCGTCCGACTTCGAGACGAAGGACGGCGTGACGCTGCCGAGCTATCGCGGCGACATCATCAACGGCATCGAGTTCGACGAGAAGTCGCGCCTGCCCGATCCGGCACGCCAGGAAATGGCCTATCGCCAGTCCGCCGCGACGCTGAACCTCCTGCGCGCCTTCGCCCAGGGCGGGTACGCCAGCCTCGAGAACGTGCACAAGTGGATGCTCGGCTTCGTCGCCGACAGCCCGCAGGGCGAGCGCTACCAGGCGCTGGCCGATCGCATCACCGAGACCATGGACTTCATGCGCGCGGTGGGCATCACCTCGGAGACCAACTACGCGCTGCGCGAGACCGACTTCTACACCAGCCACGAAGCGCTGCTGCTCGGCTACGAGGAAGCGCTGACGCGCGTCGATTCGACGAGCGGCGACTGGTACGCGACGTCGGGCCACATGATCTGGATCGGCGACCGCACGCGCCAGCCCGACCATGCGCATGTCGAGTATTGCCGCGGCATCAAGAACCCGCTTGGGCTGAAGTGCGGACCGTCGCTGACGGCCGACGGCCTGATCCGGCTGATCGACCTGCTCAACCCGGAGAACGAGGCTGGCCGGCTGACGCTGATCTCCCGCTTCGGCTTCGACAAGGTCGAGGATCACCTGCCGAAGCTCGTCCGCGCCGTCGAGCGCGAGGGCCGCAAGGTGGTCTGGTCGTGCGATCCCATGCACGGCAACACGATCACGGCGGCCGGCTACAAGACCCGTCCGTTCGAGCGCGTGCTGAAGGAGGTGCAGTCCTTCTTCGACGTGCACCGCGCGGAAGGAACCCATCCGGGCGGCATTCATGTCGAGATGACCGGCAAGAACGTCACCGAATGCACCGGCGGCGCGCGGGCGATCACCGCGGAAGAACTGCATGACCGCTACCACACGCATTGCGATCCGCGCCTCAACGCCGATCAGGCGATCGAGCTGTCGTTCCTGATCTCTGACCTTCTGAAGAAGGGGCAGTCGGGCATGCCGCAGCAGAAGGTGGTCAACGGCTGACCGGCCGGCACGACAAACGTCGACATGGCCGGGAATTCCAGGGGGCGGGCCGCGCAAGCGGTCCGCCTCAGTCCTTCTTGTAGATGTACCAGTTCTTGCCGGTGCGCACTTCCTGGATGGTCGAGAACCTGGTGACGCGGTTGCGTCCGGCTACCTTGGACGCATAGAGGGCGCGGTCGGCCTTGGCGTAGAGGTCCTCCGGGCCATCGGCCTGCGCGGCGAGGCAGACGCCCATCGAGATCGTGATCGGCCCGTAGTTGACGTTGCCGTTGGTGTTGACGAAGGCGGTCTGCTCGATGGCGCTGCGAATGGCGTCGGCGAGCTGCGCGGTCGTCTCCTCGCCGCTACCCTCGACGATCATGGCGAACTCCTCGCCGCCCGTGCGGGCGACGAAGACATCGTCGCGGCTGCCGGCCTTGAAGATGTTGGCGATCGCCTGGATGATCTTGTCGCCGACGGGATGGCCGAAACGGTCGTTGATCTGCTTGAAGCGGTCGATGTCGGCGAGGATCAGCGCGCTGAAGGCGACGTCCTTCTTGTCGTTGTAGATGGCGGCGATCTTCTTGTCGAAGGCCCGGCGGTTCCAGATGTGGGTGAGGGGATCGGTGTCGGCGAGCTTCTTGTATTCCTCGAGCTTCGACTTGACGTTCTCGAGTTCCGCCGTCTTCTCGCCGAGGCTGGCGGCGACCTGCTTGCCGTGCTCGATGGTCGACGAGGTCGCCGACGATACGGCGCCGACGATCTTCTGCAGAAGATCCTGCGTAAGGCCCGTCCGTCCTGTCAGCCCGCTCGACGTCTGGTCGAGAATCTTGCCGTACTTGGCCATCTGACTCTGCTCGTTGCGCAGCAGGCGGGCGACGTCCTCAAGCTCTCGGGCGATAACTTCGCGCGCGTTCTCGACGATGCCCTGACCGTGGTGATTGGCGAAGAACTTCCGGCCGATGCGGTCGAGATCCTCCTGCGAGGGCCGCTTGCTCAACGAGATGACTTCCAGGCTCAACTCGTGATTGGCACCGGTCAACGCCTCGTAGAAAAGCTCGTAGTTGCGGGGCAGGCCGACCACGCCCATCTGGCGCATGGTCGAGGCGATCGTCGTCGCGATGTCGCTCGTGGTCCGCTGCTCACTCTGTACCGCGACCGGCTGCATGTCCCCGACTTGCCTTTCGAGCCCGGACCGGCTTGGCGCAGCATCCGAGTCGGACGAGAGCAAAGCGGAGAAGGGTATGTTGTCGACCCGAACTCCGACGTTGCCCACCGCCGTGCCAACAGGTCTCGTATACCCAAAGGAGTAGCACCAGCGGCTAAAGTTTCCGTAAACGGCAGGTGGCGAGGAGTCCGTCCGGACGACGTGCTTTCGTTTTTTCGGGCTGCGAAAATGCTAGGGTCGACGAGGCGATCCGTGTCCTCGCAGTGTCGTATTCGCGATGCCGGCGGCGGGCGAGATCGCGTCTTCTGCCGGGAGATGGAACAGGCGGAGACGAGAGACATGAACGACGACGTGAACGGCAACGACGACCTGCGCACGGGCGCCTGCCTCTGCGGAGCCGTGAGGTTCAGGACGCGCGGTGCGCTGCGCGGGGTGATCTATTGCCATTGCAGGCAGTGCCGTCGCCAGACCGGCCATTTTGTCGCAGCAACGAATGTCGCGGACGAACGCATCGTCATCGAGGGCGGCGAGGCGATCGCCTGGTATGCCGCCTCGGACGAGGCGAAGCGCGGGTTCTGCGGCCGGTGCGGGTCGCTGCTCTTCTGGAAGCACCGCGACCTGGACACCGTCTCGGTGATGGCCGGCGCCTTCGACACGCCGACGGGCCTCGTCGCGGAGTGCCACATCTTCGTCTCCGACAAGGGCGACTACTACACGATCGACGACGGCCTGCCGCAGCATGCCCGCTCGACCGATTCCATCGTTGTGGCCCGGGATTGAACAGTCTTCGGACATCGGTGCCGATTTGGTGAACGCTGCGTCGAGCGCCCGGCGGCTCGCGGGCGACGCGGGCGGCGGCTATATGCTGGGACAAGGAGAAACGCCCATGGCCACCATGCCGAGCCTTTTCATTTCCCACGGCGGACCCAACATCGTCACCGACGACACGCCCGCCCATCGCTACCTGCAGTCCCTGGCCACGTTCCTGCCCGCGCGTCCGCGGGCGATCGTGGTGGTTTCGGCGCATTTCGAGACCGACGGCGTCGCCGTGGTCACCGACCCGGCGCCGGGCATGATCTACGATTTCGGCGGGTTCGCGCCGGAACTCTACAAGATGGTCTATCCCGCCAAGGGCGATCCGGTCCTGGCAGAGGAGATCCTTGCCTTGCTCGACGCGGCCGACATGGCGCCCGTCAGGGTGATCAGGCGCGGCTACGACCACGGCACCTGGACCGCGCTGAAGCTGGCCTTTCCCGAGGCCGACATCCCCGTCGTCCAGGTCTCGATCGATCCGAGTCGCGACGCATCCTGGCACTATCGCCTCGGACAGGCGCTGTCGGGCCTGCGCGAAGAGGGTGTGCTCCTGATCGGCTCCGGCCATATCACGCACAATCTGCGGGCCTTCTTTCCCGTGTTCCGCGGCATGGCGCCGGCCGATCCGGAACTGGCCCGCAAGGTCGATGCTTTCACCGGCTGGTTCGCCGAGAAGCTCGAAGCGGACGACCGGGCAGCCGTGCTGGACTGGGACAAGCTTGCACCCTATCCCGCCGAGAACCATCCCACCGACGAGCACCTCATGCCGATCTTCTTCGCCTACGGCGCGGCCGGGGAGGGCGCCCGGGCCGAGCGGGTTCATGCGTCGAAGGAACTCGGTTTCTTCGCCTTCGATTCCTACCTCTTCCATTGAACGAAAAATCGGCTACACGCCCTCTGCGTCGCCGTCGCAGAGGGTACTCCCGGCATGGAACGTCTGATCAAGGCCTTTCACAACTCGGTTCGCGCCTTCCGGAGCCTTATCCGGACCGAAGCGGCATTCCAGCAGGAAATGGCGCTGCTGGTGCTTTCGCTGCCGGTCGGCTGGTTCCTGTCGACGAGCTGGCGCGGTTACGCGCTGCTGGTCGGCTCGCTGCTGCTCCTGCTCGTCGTCGAGGTGCTGAACACCGGTATCGAGGCGACCTGCAACGCCGTGCGGCGCGAGTTCGACGTCGACATCCAGCTTGCGAAGGACTGCGGTTCGCTGGCCGTGCTGATGACGAGCCTGCTGGCGGGCGGCGTGTGGGTGCTGGCGCTCATCGACGTCTTCGCCGGCCTGGAGTTTTAGCGCCGGCCATCCTACATGCCGGTTACCAAAGGATACCGGCATGATCGAAACCCCCGACCTCCACCTCGAACGGCGCCACGGACTGCCGGAGGATCTGCGCTATCTCGTTGCGAAATATCCGCGCGAGGACTGGCAGGCACACGAGAACCTGCATGGCATGGCGTCGATGTGGCTGCAGCGGCACGACATGTTCCGCGAACTCGGCGGCATCCTCACCGGCGCCATCGCCGACTATCGCGAGGGGCGCTCCGACGCGCGCGGCTTCGCCGGCTTCTTCGCGCCGCGCCTCCAGTTCTTCCTCGGCCAGCTCGACGGACACCACAATGTCGAGGACCAGCACTATTTTCCGGTCTTCGCCCGCGCCGAAAGCCGGCTGAAGCGCGGCTTCGACATCCTCGACGGCGACCACCACCTGATCCACGAGGCGCTGGAGCGCAACGCCGAGAGCGCCAACGGCTTTCTGCGCGCGTTGCAGGAGGACCAGGATCGGCAGCGTTTCGCCGCCGACGCCTACGCCGGGGAGAACGAGCGGCTGGTGGCCATGCTGGCGCGCCATCTGGAGGACGAGGAGGATCTGATCATCCCGCTGATCCTCGAGCGCGGCGAGCACGCGTTCGGGTGAACACCTGCCGCCGGGTCGGCGGGTTCATGCGCGCGTCTCGCCGGCGGACAGGCGCTCCTCCATCTTGGTCAATATCTTCGCCATCCGCTCGATCTCCTCGCGCATGGCAATGATGTCGCGGTGGCGCAACTCGTCGAACTTCTCGTGCAGCGCCATGATCTCGATCTCCGCCTTCAGGTTGACCTGGTAGTCGTGCGCCGCGTCGATGCGGTCACGCTCGGACTGGCGGTTCTGCGACATCATGATGATCGGCGCCTGCAGCGCGGCGAGCATCGACAGGATCAGGTTGAGGAAGATGAACGGGTAGGGATCAAGACGGCTTGCGGGCGGCATCCAGGCATTGGTGATGGTCCACACCGCGAGGAAGCCGAGGAAAGCGAGGATGAAGGACCAGGAGCCGCCGACGCGGGCGATGGCATCGGCCAGGCGGGCGCCCCAACTCGCGCCCTCGACGTAGGCCGAATAGCTGTCGCGCGCGATCGGCTGGCGCGCGGCCGCGTGTTCGAAGACCTCCTGCTCGGCTTCGGTAAGCGTGTTGCCGCCGCTTTCGAACCTCTTGCGGATCGGGTCGATGATCGATCTCGACGGCATTTGCTTCTCCTTGCAGGGGCGCTTGGCCAGACAATTTCCATTGAACTCCTTTAGACGGACGTTTCGCGCACGCGAAGGTCTGTCTTTCGGCGGCCTGTCAGGAAATGGCAGCGGCAACGTCCGTGGGCTTGCGTCGGCGTCGGCGGAAGCGGACATTCGAACGGAGCGGAGGGACTTGTCGAATGCGCAGCTTCGAGGCGATCAGGTCACGTGCCGCCGATCGCAAGGGCGGGGACGCGGTGCTGGCGACGCTGCTCGGACCGGTGCCCGACAACCGCGCCGTCGCCGACATGCCGGACGACCGCATCCTCTCGACCATGGCCGAGCGGGTGTTTGCCGCCGGTTTCGTCTGGCGTGTCATCGAACAGAAATGGCCCGGCTTCGAGGCGGCCTTCCTCGGCTTTCAGCCGAAGGTGCTGCTCTTCCAGCCCGACGACTTCTGGCACGAGCTGGCGTCCGATACGCGCATCGTGCGCAATCCGCAGAAGATCCGCTCGGTCAAGGAGAATGCCGTCTTCGTCGAGCGCGTGTCGCGCGAGCACGGCGGCTTCGGCCGCTTCCTGGCAGCGTGGCCGGCGGACGACCAGGTGGGGCTGATGGCCTTTCTCGGCAAGAACGGCTCGCGGCTCGGCGGCAACACCGGCCAGTACCTGCTGCGCTGGCTCGGCTGGGACACGTTCATCCTGTCGGCCGATATGAGCGCGGCGCTGCGCGACGCCGGGCTCGACATCGCCGAGCAGCCGACCTCGAAGAAGGACCTTGTCAAGGTGCAGGCGCAGATCAACGCCTGGGCGGCCGAGAGCGGCCTGCCCCGGGCGCACATCTCGCGGATCCTGGCGATGTCGATCGGCGTCAACCGGACGCCGGAGGAGATCCGGCAGTACACGGAGGAGTGAGGGGGTAGTCCGCCCATTTGGCACAAGCGAAGCCGATTGCCCGCTGATCGGGCGCGCGCTACATCGGCAGCATGACCAGTTCCGCCGCCCCCGACATCCTCCGCATCGCCGTCGCCCAGCTCAATCCGATCGTGGGCGACATCGCCGGCAACCTCGCCAAGGCGCGCGAGGCGCGCGCCGACGCGGCGCGGCACGGCGCCGACCTCGTGCTCTACACGGAGCTCTTCCTCGCCGGCTATCCGCCGGAGGATCTGGTGCTGAAGCCGGCGTTCCTGGCGGCCTGCGAGCGCGCGGCGCTTGAGTTCGCCGCCGACACCGCGGATGGCGGGCCGGGCGTGATCGTCGGCGTGCCGCTGAAGCGCAAGAGCGGCGTCCACAATGCGGTCATCGTCGCAGACGCCGGAAAGGTCGTCGCCGAGCGCTACAAGATCGACCTGCCGAACTACGGCGAGTTCGACGAGAAGCGCGTCTTCCAGGCCGGTCCGGACATGCCCGGTCCCGTAAGCTTTCGCGGCGTGCGCCTCGGTATTCCGATCTGCGAGGACATCTGGGGCGAACTCGGCGTCTGCGAGACGCTGGCCGAGAGCGGCGCGGAGATACTGCTCGTGCCCAACGGTTCGCCCTACTATCGCGGCAAGGTCGACGTGCGCCAGCAGGTGGTGATCCGGCAGGTCATCGAGAGCGGCTTGCCGCTGCTCTACGCCAACATGCTCGGCGGCCAGGACGAACTCATATTCGACGGCGCCTCCTTCGCCATCGGCGCCGACAGGACGCTGGCCTTCCAGATGAGCCAGTTCGAGGAAGCCGTTGTCGTCACCACGTGGAAGCGAGGCCAGCGGGCGACGGCAGCCGAATACGGCTCCGACGAGGTGTGGACCTGTGTCGACGGGCCGATGTCGAAGATCCCGGTGAACGAGGAAGCCGACTACCGCGCCTGCATGCTCGGCCTGCGCGACTATGTGAACAAGAACGGTTTCAAGAACGTCGTGCTCGGCCTGTCCGGCGGCATCGACTCGGCGATCTGCGCGGCACTCGCCGTCGACGCGCTCGGCGAGGAGCGGCTGCGCGCCGTGATGATGCCCTACCGCTACACCTCGAAGGATTCGCTCGCCGACGCGGAAGCCTGCGCCCGGGCGCTCGGCTGCCGCTACGACATCGTGCCGATCTTCGAGCCGGTGGAGGGCTTCTCCCACGCCCTGACGCAGCTCTTCGAAGGCACCAAGGAAGGCATCACCGAGGAGAACCTGCAGAGCCGCGCCCGCGGCACGATCCTGATGGCGATCTCCAACAAGTTCGGCTCGATGGTGGTGACCACCGGCAACAAGAGCGAGATGTCGGTCGGCTACGCCACGCTCTACGGCGACATGAACGGCGGCTTCAACCCGATCAAGGACCTCTACAAGATGCAGGTCTACGCGCTTTCCGCCTGGCGCAACACCACCGTGCCGCCGGGCGCGCTGGGACCGTCGGGCGAGGTGATCCCGCAAAACATCATCGACAAGGCGCCTTCGGCGGAACTGAGGCCCGACCAGACCGACCAGGATTCGCTGCCGCCCTATCCGGTCCTCGACGATATTCTCGAATGCCTCGTCGAAAACGAGATGGGCGTCGATGCGATCGTCGCGCGCGGGCACGACCGCGAGACCGTGCACCGGGTCGAGCACATGCTCTACATTGCCGAATACAAGCGCCGGCAGGCCGCGCCGGGTGTGAAGATCACGAAGAAGAACTTCGGCCGCGACCGCCGCTACCCGATCACAAACCGGTTCAGGGATCGCTCGTAATCTGCCTAGGGGCGCTATTTTCCGCCCTTTTGCATGGTGATCCGCAATAGCCCGGACGGCGCACGATGGACATTTCGCACGACCTTACCCGCCTCGACTTCCGGGCCACCTCGGACCTTCTCAAGGCGACCTACTGGGGCGGGCAACGTACCGACGAGATCAACCGACGCGCCTTCGAGCATTCGATCTGCGCGCTTGCACTGGTCGACGGTCGCCAGGCCGGCTTCGGCCGGGCCTCTGGCGACCGGGCGGTATTCGCTCGTATCTCCGACGTGATCGTCTGGCCCGAGCATCGGGGCAAGGGTATCGGTAAGGCGTTGGTCGAGGCGCTGCTCCGCCATCCTGAACTCGCCACGGTAACGACCTGGATGCTGAACACCTCGGATGCGCAGGGCCTCTATGCGCGATATGGCTTCGTGCCCGTGGCCGAAGGCAGCGAGATGCGCCTCGATCGACCGACCTTCAGATGAGCGGCTTCCTCTTCTTCCTGCGCGACAACGCCCGCTGGCTGGCCGGCGGGTTTCTGCTGACGTTGTTCTCCTCGTTCGGCCAGACCTTCTTCATCTCGCTTTCCGCCGCGGACATTCGCGCCGAGTACGGTCTGTCGCATGGCGGCTTCGGCACGCTCTACATGGTCGCGACCCTGGCCAGCGCGCTGACGCTGCCCTATCTCGGCCCGATCGTCGACAGGTTCAGCGTCCGTGGCGTCGCCTTGCTGATCATACCCATGCTTGCGGTCGCCGCGGCGTCCATGGCGATCTCCCGGCACGTCGTGCACCTGGCCGTGACGATCTACCTGCTCCGGCTGTTCGGGCAAGGCATGATGACCCATACCGCGTTCACCGCGATGGGGCGCTGGTACGCGGCCCAGCGCGGGCGCGCCGTCTCGATCGTCACGCTGGGACACAATGCGGGCGAAGCGTTGTTGCCGCTGGCATTCGTCGCCGTGGCGGGAGCAGTGGGTTGGCGCGGGTCGTGGCTGGTCGCCGCAGCCGTCCTGCTCGTGGTCGCTCTGCCGGGGATTTCAGCGCTGATAGCGGTCGAGCGCGTCCCGCGCAGCAGCGATCCGGTTTCGCGCGCCGCTCGGACCCGCGACTGGACACGGGCCGAGGTGATCCGGGACCCGGTGTTCTACCTTCTGCTGCTCGGGGTCATGGCGCCGGGTTTCATCGGCACGACGATCTTCTTCCACCAGGTCTATCTGGTCGAACTGCGCGAGTGGTCAATCGAGGTCTTTGCTTCGTCCTTCACCGTGATGGCCGGAACGACGATCGCCTTCGCTCTCCTCTCCGGCCAGTTGATCGACCGGTTTACGGGCGTGGCCTTGCTGCCGGGCTTCCTCCTGCCGCTTGCCGCCGCCTGCTTCACCCTCGGCACCTTCGAGGGCCAGTGGAGCGCCTTCGCCTTCATGGCGCTCCTCGGCCTGTCCTACGGCTTTTCCTCGACCTTGTTCGGCTCGATCTGGCCCGAGATCTACGGTACCCGCAATCTTGGATCGATCCGAGCCTTGACCGTAGCCATCATGGTTTTCGCCACGGCAATCGGCCCGGGCCTGACCGGATACCTGATCGACATCGGAGTCGACTACCCGTCCCAGATCGTCGCGATGGGCGTCTATTGCCTTCTTATTTCCTTTGTCATGCTCTATGTATCCCGACGTGTGCGGGGGCGCA
>CALFXR010000132.1 GCA_937958475.1 uncultured Mesorhizobium sp.
TGACCACGGCCGACCGCTGCGTCGACGGCCCCGCCACCAAGACCATCGACGGCCGGGCTGTCACGCGCGCCTGCTGGTCCTATGAGCGCACCCTGACTTGCACCGCGGGCGCCCCGGTGGACGAATGCGCGCCGTTGGCGAGCAGTGGCTGCACGCGGGCCGCCAGCACCTGCAAGCAGATGAATGCCGCGACGGGCCTATGCGAAATCTATCAGGACACCTACACCTGCCCGGTCGCCGCCCAAACCGCCACCACCGCCTCGAACTGCCCCGCCAACGTCTATTGCCTGGGCTCGAACTGCTTCAACACCAGCTACACCAACGACGCCGACTTCGCCCGTTCGATGTCGCTGATGGAAGCCGCGCGCGAGGCGGGCGTCTATCTCGATACCACCAACATGCAGGTGTTCAAGGGCGAGGGCAACCGGTGCCGTGACCGGCTGTTCAAGAACTGCTGCTATTCCGACTCGGCCGGCGCCGGCATGACCAACCAGAGCCTGTTCGGCACGGGTTCGCGCCTCGTCTATGACGTGCTGATGAACGCGGACAACCGCGAGTTCCTGTACCAGGGCATGCAGGCGCTGCTGATGAGCGGCGGCTTTTCCGGCAGCTTCACGACCTATGGCGTCACCGTCGCCATCAACGGCACCGCGCTGCCGGCCAGTTCGGTCGTGCTCTACTCCGGCGACGGCCTGGTGGTCGCCTTCGATCCCTGGTCGCTCGCCATTGCGGTGGTGATCTACATCGTCATGTCGATGTCGTCCTGCAACGAGGAGGAAGGCAAGGTCGCGATGAAGGAAGGGGCCGGCCTGTGCCATAGCGTCGGGACCTATTGTTCGTCGTGTATCCGCATCCTCGGCGCCTGTGTCGCCTGCATCGAGCACACCACCGGCAAGTGCTGCTTCAACAGCAAGCTCGCGCGCATCGTCAACGAGCAGGGCCGCGTCCAGGTGGGCAAGGGCTGGGGCTCCGGCCAGAACCCCGACTGCTCGGGCTTCACCATCGCGCAGTTGCAGAGCCTGGACTTTGCGGCGATGGACCTCTCTGAGTTCTATGCCTCCATCGTCCCAACGCTGCCCAGTGTCGGCACGATCCAGGGCAGCAACGCCTCGCGTCTCACCACCTGCTACTACGGACAAGGGAAATGCCAATGAAACTTGCCTATGCCGCCGCGCTGCTCGCCGCATTCGCGTTGCCTGTCTTCGCCGACGACGTGCTCCGCACGCCGGTGCCCGATGCGCGCCCGCTGATGCTGGCTGCTCTTCAGGCGAGCGACGGGCAGGCCCACGGCGTCCTCACCGGTGAGATGGCGGATGCCATCACGCAGCGCTTCGGCGCCACCTCACCGATCTTCATCGACGTGACGACCGAGAAGCGCTACGCCCAACCGGGTTGCGGCCGGCTGAAGGTCACGTTCAGGCAGGACGGCGTTCTCCTGCCCGGCGCGACGAGCCCGCGCCGGCAGACGATGGATTTCGGCATCAACTACTGCCTCGACGGCCGGCCGCCACAGTCCCTGAAGTAGAGCCCCTATGAAGCGTTTCGCGTTCCCCATACCCGTCCGCTTGGCGCTGGCGCTGGCCTCGATGCTGGGCGCCAGCGCCGCGCCGGCCCAGAATGCCCAAGATACCGTTTCGCGCTACTGGTCCGACAGTTGGCGCGGCTGGCATTTCTACGAGGATCCTCTGCCCGAGGAACGGGAACGTCCGCCGCTGCCGGGCAAGGGGGTGTCCGCGGCGCCACCGGCTAGGCCCGCGAAAGCGCCGGAATTGGTCGAGTTCGAACGCCTGCAGAAGACGCTGGAGGACACCCGCAACATCGCCATCATGCGGCCGACCGAGGCGAACGTGCGCCGCTACATGGAACTGGAATCCCAAGTGGTCGCGCGTGCCTCTTATTTCGCCGACGTGGCGCAGCGGGTCGCCTGGGCCACGCCGGCACTCGATCCGACGCTGCAAGGCCGGCCGGTCAACGCCAAGGCGCTGGAGGTGTTCGAGCAGACCGAGTTGGTGGATCGATCCCGTTCGATTGCCGAACTGGGCAAGGACCACGTGCTGTTCTTCTTCTACCGCTCGGACTGCCCGTACTGCCACGCCTTCGCACCGACCCTGGCGGCCTTCCAGGCGCGCCATGGCATCCAGGTGGTGGCCATCAGCGTCGATGGCGGCCCGATGCCGGGTTTCCCCAATGCGCGTGCGGACAACGGCATTGCCACCACCCTCAAGGTCACGCAGGTGCCCGCCGTCTTCCTGGCCCAGCCTTTCACCGGAAAGATCACGCCCATCGGTTTCGGCGTGCTCTCCGAATCCCAGTTGCTGGAACGCATCGCCGTCGTGTTCGGCCCGCAGGCCGAGGCGATGCTGCCCGGGACGATGCACCGTTTTGCCCTGCCGCAGGAGGCCCCATGACCCACCCCGACCATCCCCCGTTGTGGCGCATCTCCGCCGCGCTGCTGGCGTTGCTGCTGGTGATCTCGCCGCTGCCGCTGCGCGCCGGCGACCTGAACACGGAGGTGAATGACATGTTCAACAACCTGGGCGCCATCGGCAACTACACGGCCCCCGGTGCCTTCCGCGGCCAGACCTTCAATACCTACACCGGCGGCAACCTGATGATGCGCTCGCCCAACAAGGTCTATCAGCTCGCGGCCATCCAGTTCCCCAGCGCCAAGGCCGGCTGCGGTGGCATCGACGTCTTCGGCGGCAGCTTCAGCCACATCTCGGCGACCGAGTTCAAGAACATGCTGAAGAACATCACGGCCGCCCTACCCGGCATCGCTTTCCAGTTGGCGCTCGAAGCGGTCTCCCCCCTCTTGGGCGGACTCACCAAGTGGGCCAAGGGGCTGGAGACCTGGATCAACAATGCGCGCATCAACTCGTGCGAGACCGCCAAAGCCATCGTCAGCACGGCCGCCGAATCCGTCGGCTACAGCTCGCAGGAAACCTGCGCCGACCTCGCCGTCGAGATGGGCCTGGAGAGCGACCGGGATGCGGCGCGCCGGCGTTGTGGCTCCGACCGGCCCAGCATCCTGGCGTCGGCACGTTCCTCCAGCGATCCGAACGTGAAGAACAAGGCCCCCTTCGTCGGCAACCTCACCTGGAAAGCGCTGCAGTACACGGGTTCCTACCTCGACGATCAGGAGCGCGAGCTGATCATGAGCCTGGTCGGCACCATCATCTACTACCCGGAGGAATCGGCGCGTGACCCCGAGCCGATCGCGCCCACCCTCACCTCGATCAGCCAGTTGCTGTACGGCCAGAGTGCAGCGACCGGTACAGATGTCATCCAGCACGTGCTGAAGTGCAACGACTACACCAACTGCGACGTGGTGACGCTGAACACCGGTTACACCCACACACCCTTCACCGCCAAGGTCGAGGCCATGATGCGTTCCATCGCCGAGAAGATCGCTTCGCGGACCGCCATTCCCAATAACTCGACCGAGGTCGGCTTCGTGAACCAGACCACCGAGCCGGTCTACAAGATGCTGTCCATCGGCACCAGCATCCCGGGCTCCGGCCTCTCCGACAGCCTGATCGCCCAGTACCGCGACGTCATCGCCGCCGACTACGCCTACGTCTTCCTCGAACGCAAC
Organism: uncultured Mesorhizobium sp.; assembly: GCA_937958475.1. Classification (GTDB taxonomy): domain Bacteria; phylum Pseudomonadota; class Alphaproteobacteria; order Rhizobiales; family Rhizobiaceae; genus DUSC01. The sequence continues at coordinate 3,596 of CALFXR010000132.1, forward strand.
CTGCGTCTGGGCATGGCCGCCCTGGACAAGAACTACACGTTGCAGCAGACGCAACGTGACCAGGCCAACCAGATCCGCCAGCGTGCCCAGGCGATGCTGCTGCAACTGTCGCAGGAAAAGAACCTGCTCTACCAGAAGGTGGGTTCCTTCCGGGCGGTGGCTAGCCACCTGGAACAGCTCGAGCGCCAACTGCGCTCCAGCATGCCCCAGCACGTGATGGACATGCTCGGCCAGCAGGCCGCCTATCTGTCGCAGTAGCGCAGACGGAATCGCGCGAGGAGACGGAGCGCCATGTGGGAAATCTACGCCTACCAGAATGCCGACAGCCTGTTCGGTGTCTTCAATGCCGCCGCCGCAATCCATGCATCGGGCGATTACCTGTCGGCGGTAGCCGCTGTCGCCTTCTGCGGCTTCGTCGCGGCGCTCATCGCCTACGCCTTCGCCCCCGAGAAATTGCAGGGCTGGAAGTGGTTGGGCACGGTGGTGCTGGTTTTCTCGGTGCTGATCGTACCCAAGGTGACCGTGGGCATCGTCGACAAGACCGGCG
>CALFXR010000133.1 GCA_937958475.1 uncultured Mesorhizobium sp.
TCTCCAGCGCGTCCTCCAGCGCCGACAGCGTCTCGGTGTCGAGGTCGTTGGTCGGTTCGTCGAGCAGGAGCACGTTGCCGCCGGTCCTCAGCATCTTGGCGAGGTGGACGCGGTTGCGCTGGCCGCCGGAGAGGTTGCCGACCTTCTGCTGCTGGTCCTGGCCGCGGAAGTTGAAGGACGAGCAGTAGGCGCGCGTGTTGGCTTCGTGCTTGCCGAGCTTGACCACCTCGGCGCCGCCGGAGATTTCCTCCCAGACGGTCTTGGTCGGGTCGAGCGTGTCGCGGCTCTGGTCGACATAGCCGAGCTTCACCGTCTCGCCGATGCGGATCGAGCCGGAATCGGGCTTCTCCTGGCCGGTGATCATGCGGAACAGCGTGGTCTTGCCGGCGCCGTTGGGGCCGATGATGCCGACGATGCCGCCGGGGGGCAGCTTGAAGGTCAGGTCCTCGATCAGGAGCTGGTCGCCGAAACCCTTCGACAGGGCCTCGACCTCGATGACGACATTGCCCAGCCGCTCGCCATGCGGGATGACGATCTGGGTGTCGGTCGGACGGCGGCTGTCAGCCGCCTGCAAGAGGTCCTCGAAGGCCTTGATGCGGGCCTTGGACTTCGACTGCCGCGCCTTGGGCGAGGACGCGATCCACTCGCGCTCGCGGGCGATCGACTTCTGCCGGGCGTCGTCCTCGCGGCCCTCCTGCCTGAGGCGCTTGGCCTTGGCGTCGAGATAGGCGGTGTAGTTGCCCTCGTAGGGAATGCCGCGACCGCGGTCGAGCTCGAGGATCCAGCCGGTCACGTTGTCGAGGAAGTAGCGATCGTGGGTGATGATCATCACGGCGCCGGGATAGGCCTTGAGGTGCTTTTCCAGCCAGGCGGTGGTCTCGGCGTCGAGATGGTTGGTCGGTTCGTCGAGGAGAAGCAGGTCGGGCTGGCGCAGAAGGAGCTGGCACAGCGCGACGCGGCGGCGCTCGCCGCCCGACAGCTTGGTGACGTCGGCCTCCCTGGGCGGGCAGCCGAGCGCCTCCATGGCCATCTCGACCTGCTGCTCGAGGTCCCAGAGATTCAGCCGGTCCATCTCGTCCTGGAGATGCGCCGATTCCTCCGCGGTCTCGTCGGAGTAGTTCATCATCAGCTCGTTGTAGCGCTCGATGATCTTCGTCTTGGCGGCGACGCCCTCCATGACGTTGCCGAAGACGTTGAGCGCCGGGTCGAGATCGGGCTCCTGCGGCAGGTAGCCGACGGTGGCGCCCTCGGCCAGCCAGGCCTCGCCGCTCCAGTCCTTGTCGATGCCGGCCATGATCTTGAGGACGGTCGACTTGCCGGCGCCGTTCGGGCCGAGGATGCCGATCTTGGCGTCGGGGTAGAAGGACAGATGGATGTTCTCGAGCACCTTCTTGGTGCCGTAGGCCTTGTTCAGACCGGCCATGTGATAGATGAACTGGCGTGCCACGCTTGGCTTTCCCGTCGGATCTGGGTTGGAAGTTGCGCGCTATGTAAGGGAAACTCGGCCGCGGGGCAACGTGTGTGAGGCAGGCTCGTGCGTTGCCACCGCGATCGGGCAGCCGCGCGGAAGGTACTCCAACCCCTGACCGCGAGGGGGAGGGAAACGGAAGGCCGGCGCACTGTACATTTCGCGCGGCGCGCTCTAGTGAGCGCAGTAGCGAAACTTCCGCGGCACATCGCCCGCCGCGCGCGCCGGCCAGGTGCGATGCGGCGGCGGACGCGACGACATTCCTGAAAGACGGCCATGACAGAATTCGAAGGCGTCCTCCCGGCGCTTGCCCAGGCGTTGGAGAAACGCGGCTACACCGAACTGACGCCGGTGCAGCGCGCCATGCTGGCGCCCGAAATCGACGGCGCCGACGCGCTGGTCTCGGCGCAGACCGGCTCGGGCAAGACCGTGGCCTTCGGCCTGGCGCTGGCGCCGACCCTGCTCGGCACGGAACAACGCTTCGGCGACGCCGCCGCCCCGCTGGCGCTGGCCGTGGCGCCGACGCGCGAGCTCGCCCTGCAGGTCAAGCGCGAGCTGGAATGGCTCTACGAGCCGACCGGCGCCATGGTCGCCTCCTGCGTCGGCGGCATGGACATGCGCACCGAGCGCCGCACGCTGGAGCGCGGCGCCCACATCGTCGTCGGCACGCCCGGCCGCCTGCGCGACCACATCACCCGCGGCTCGCTCGACATGACCAGCCTCCGCGCGATCGTGCTCGACGAGGCCGACGAGATGCTCGACCTCGGCTTCCGCGAGGACCTCGAATTCATCCTCGAGGCCGCCCCGGCCGAGCGCCGCACGCTGATGTTCTCGGCCACCGTGCCCAAGGCGATCGCCGCACTCGCCACCCGCTACCAGCGCGACGCCGTGCGCGTCGCCACCCAGGCCGAGCGCAGCCAGCACGTCGACATCGAGTACCGAGCGCTGACGGTTGCCGGCTACGACCGCGAGAACGCCATCATCAACGTGCTGCGCTTCTACGAGGCCAAGAACGCCATGGTGTTCTGCAACACCCGCGCGGCGGTGAACCACCTGATGGCCAGGCTCAACAATCGCGGCTTCTCGGTGGTCGCGCTGTCGGGGGAACTCAGCCAGAACGAGCGCACCCATGCGCTGCAGGCCATGCGCGACGGGCGCGCGCGCGTCTGCATCGCCACCGACGTCGCCGCCCGCGGCATCGACCTGCCCAACCTCGAACTGGTCATCCACGCCGACCTGCCGACCAATCCCGACACGCTGCTGCACCGCTCGGGCCGCACCGGCCGCGCCGGGCGCAAGGGCGTCTCGGCCCTCATCGTGCCCTACAATGCGCGCCGCCGCGTCGACCGGCTGATGCAGACCGCCAACATCTCCGCCGCCTGGGTCAACGCGCCGTCGGCCGACGAGGTGACGGCGCGCGACAACGAGCGGCTGCTCGCCGACCCGCTTCTTTCGGAAGCGCCGCGCGAGGACGAGGCCGACTTCGTGCGCCTGCTGCTCGAAAGCCACGGCGCCGAGAAGGTGGCGGCCGCCTTCCTGCGCCAGTACCGCGCCGGCCGTTCCGCACCCGAGGAGCTCGGCGACACCGCGCCCTACGCGCCGCTGACGGCAAAACGCGAGCCGCGCGACGGCGACGCCGCCGCTCCGGCGTCCGGCAACAACCGCCGCGACTTCGGCGAGAGCGTCTGGTTCTCGCTCTCCGTCGGCCGCCGCCAGAACGCCGAGCCGCGCTGGCTGATCCCGCTTCTGTGCCGCGCCGGCAACATCACCAAGAACGAGATCGGCGCCATCCGCATGATGGCCGAGGAGAGTTTCGTTCAGATCGCCGCCGGCTGGGCGGACCGTTTCCTGGAAGCGATCGGCCCCAACCGCACGGTGCAGAACACCATCCGCGTCACCCGCATCGACGGCCAGCCCGACTTCTCGCGCAACGCCTCCGCTGCGCCGGAAAGGGCCGCGAAGCCGTACGCCAAGCCCCGCCCCCAGGGCGACACCCCGGCCGAGCGCAAGTTCGAGCGCCGCGAGGACGCCCGCAGCGACGCGCGGTCGGCGGGCCAGCCCGACCCCAAGGCGCGCTGGAAGAAGAGCAAGCGTCCCGCGGAAGCAGCCGAAGCCCCGGCCGGCTGGGCCAAGAAGAAGGCGAAACCCAACCCCGACAAGGGCAAGCCGAAGCGCAACAAGCCGAAGCCCTGACGAGACGGGATCGATCGGCCTCGCGGTCAGGTTCCAGGCGCATCGCCCCGCGAGGCGGAAAAGGTTGGGGCGAAGGCTTGGAACAGAAGCGATCTTCGGAAAGCATCGTGCGGCGGATTCAACGTCTCAGAGCGTCCTTCGTGCGTCCGGTCGGAGGCACGGCGCGGCAGGCGGAACGTCGCCTCGTTCGTCGCGCGCCGCAGGCTTCATCCCGACCGGTCCGTCCACGCGGCCTAAACGCCCGATTAACCGTTCATCATCGATAAGGTGCAATGCGAAGACGATCGCAGCGCCGCGACGACAGGACGATGACTTGACCAACAGCCTGCTGCTCTTTTGCGAAGCGCTCTTCTACTTCGGCGCGATGGCCGTTCTCTTTCGGCTGCGCGGCACGCTCGGCATCGGCGTGTTCATGTGCGCCGTCGGCGTCATGCATTTCCTGGAAACCTATCTCGCCAGCGCCTTCTACGTCGAACTGCCGCTCGGCATGGTCTCGCCGGGCTCGGCGGTGATGTTCTCCGGCAAGCTGGTGATGCTGCTGCTTCTCTACATGAAGGAAGACGCCAAGGTCGTGCGCCAGCCGATCTACGGACTGCTGTTCGGCAACGCGCTGATGATCGGGCTGGTGCTGCTGCTGCGCCTGCACGAGGTGTCGCCGCTGCCAAGCGGCAAGTCGCCCGACATCGGCTTCGTCGACCAGATGGGCTGGCTGATGGTGTGGGGCACGACGCTGCTCTATGTCGACGCCATCCTGATCATCCTGCTCTACGAAAAGCTCGGGCGCCATCTCGGCGGCAACCGTTTCGTCCGCGTGCTGGCCTCGGTGGCGGCCATCCTGACCTTCGACCAGGTCGGCTTCTTCGCCGCCCTGCACTACGTCGCCGGCGCGCCGCTGGAAGTGTTCTTCGGCGGCTGGGCGGCGAAGATGGCGGCTGCTGTGGTCTTTTCGGCGCTGCTCGTCACCTACCTGCGCCTGTTCGAGACGCGCGACGAGGCGCGGCCGCGCGAGATCGCCGACATCTTCCACGCGCTGACCTTCCGCGAGCGCTACGAGGCCCTCGTCGAGCAGGCCGGGCGCGACGGCCTGACCGGGCTGCTGCACCGCGGCCGCTTCGAGGACGCGGGGCGCGAGCGTGTCGCCCGCAGCCTGCAGGACGGCCGGCCGCTCAGCCTGCTCATCGTCGACATCGACCACTTCAAGTCGATCAACGACCGCTACGGCCACGCCGAGGGCGACCGCGTGCTGAAGCTGGTGGCCGACGAACTGCGCCGCGCGGTCGAGTCCGACGACCAGGTGTTCCGCATCGGCGGCGAGGAATTCGCCGTGCTCAGCCCCTACCCCTACGCCATGGCCCGCCTGCTGGCGGAAAACATCCGCGAGAGGATCCGCTTCGCCGGGATCACGCCGAACCTTTCGGCGAGCATCGGCATCGCCTCGCTCGACGAGCGGCAGGGTGGGCTGGCGGCGCTGTTCGCGCTCGCCGACGAGCGGCTCTACGCGGCGAAGGCCGCCGGCCGCGACCGCGTCGTCGGACAGGCGGCGGCGGCTCCCGAGGACCGCGACGGCATGGAGCCGGCGGCTATCCGGGCGTAGCCGGCTCGCGGAGCGCGGCCCCCGCGTCTCCCCCCTCCCCGCCCGGGCCGTGCCGGCTTGACGGGCGCGGAACGGCGGCCGAGTGTCCGGCGGGGAGAAGACAAGATGACATTCGACCAGACCGAAACGCTGGACTCGCCGACGGGCGCGGCGCTGAACCTCCATATGAAACGCGCGACGGCGCCGTTGCGCGGCGTCATCCAGGTCAATCACGGGCTCGCCGAGCACGCGGCGCGCTACGGCCGCTTCGCGGCGGCGATGGCGGCGCGCGGCTTCGACGTCTATGCGCACGATCACCGCGGCCACGGCGGCACACGGGCGCCCGACGCGCCACAGCGCATGTTCGCGACGGCAGGCGGCGGCGACAAGGTGATCGCCGACGTCGCCGCGGTGCACGAGCGCATCGCGGCCGACCGGCCGGGCGCGCCGGTCATCCTGTTCGGCCATTCGATGGGCGGGCTGATCGCGCTCAACTTCCTCATGCGCCATTCGCAGCGCGTCGCCGCCGCGGCGATCTGGAACGCCAACTTCTCCGCCGGCGCGCTCGGCCGCGTCGCGCAGGCGATCCTCGCCTGGGAGGCGTTCCGGCTGGGATCCGACGTTCCGTCGCGCATCCTGCCGAAGCTGACCTTCCAGGACTGGGCAAAGAAGGTGCCCGACCGGCGCACGGAGTTCGACTGGCTGTCGCGCGAGGCGGCGGAGGTGGACAAATACGTCGCCGACCCGCTGTGCGGCTGGGACGCCTCGGTGTCGATGTGGCGAGACGTGTTCGGCTTCATCTTCGCCGGCGCCGACGACCGCAACCTCGCCGGCATCCGCCGCGACCTGCCGATCAACCTGCTCGGCGGCCAAAACGACCCGGCGACGGTGGGCGGCAAGGCAGTGCTCGACCTCGCGCGGCGCATGAAGGCGATGGGCTTTTCGAATCTGGAATCAAGGGTCTGGCCGGAAACGCGGCACGAATCGCTCAACGAGACGAATCGCGACGCGATCACAGAGGATTTCGCGGCGTGGGCGGAGAGGGTCGCTTCGCGTTGAAGTAACCCAACGGGACGGGAGCGTCGTTCTCCGTATTCACCCCGCAGTCCGACATTCAGGGAGACGCAGCATGGACCGTTTCACCGGTGGCTGCCTGTGCGGCGACGTCCGCTTCGTCGCGACGGGGCGACCGTACCGGGTCGGCATCTGCCACTGCCTCGACTGCCGCAAGCATCACGGGGCGCTCTTCCATGCGTCGGCGATATTCCCGCAGGATGCGGTGGCGATCGAAGGCGAGACACGCGATTTCGCCGGGCGGCACTTCTGCCCGCGCTGCGGCTCGCCGGTGTTCGGGCGTAGCGGCGACGAGATCGAGGTGAATCTCGGATCGCTGGACGAACCCGACCAGCTCAAGCCGACCTACGAGCTGTGGACGATCCGTCGCGAGTCCTGGCTGCCGCCGTTTCCGCTGACAAGACGGTACGAACGGGATCGAGACGCCACGAGCCGCACAGAGGATTAGACCATCGGACGCGCTCAGGCGGGCCGGCTGCCGGGAATTTTGATTCCCGCATCAACGGCTTGGCCGGAAACGCGGCAGGAGCCCTTGAAGGCGTTGATTCATCACCCGATCGACCGGCGCGTTCGCGGCGCGGTCTGAGGCGCTTGAACCGCCGGCTCGAAAACGGACGAAATCGGTGCTATATGACCAACAAGATGACCAAGTGGAGCAAGCCATGGTCACGGTCAGTCTCGCGGAAGCCAAAACGCATCTGAGCGACATCCTCGACCGGGTCGAAGCCGGCGAGACGGTGGTCATCACGCGCCGGGGCCGCCCGGTGGCGCGCGTCACGCCTGCCGAGAAGGAAAAGAAACCCCTTCCACTGGAGGAGTTGGCTCGGTTCCGCGAGTCGATGCCCTCCTTCCCCGCTTCGAAGATGATATCCGAGATGCGGGACGAGGAATGGTAGGCGCGTGCACTATTTCGACACGTCCTATCTCGCACCCATGATCGTCAAAGAGGCATATACGCCGGCAGTCGTCGACTTCCTGACGACGCTCGATCGAAGCGAGCTTTCGACCAGCAGGTGGGCGCTCGTGGAATTCGCTTCGATGCTGGCACGAGGCGTCCGAATGCGGACCCTGTCCCGCCAGGAAGCCGACGGCTTGCAAGACCGCTTCGAGCGAATGATACGGAACACGTTTTCGGTCATCCTCCCGGAGACGGAAGACTACACGAAGGCCGCCGTCTTTCTCGCTCGTACGGAAGCCGCGCTGCGAGGGCCTGATGCGATGCATCTTGCGATCGCCGAAAACCACGGTGCGACTGCGATCCTCAGCCTCGACAAGAAGATGATCGTTGCGGGCCGCGCTTTCGGTCTACCTATCGGCACCGGCATGCCCTTGCCCGGCTACCCCTGAGAACGCAAAGCTGCCCGTGACAGGAGCCTCGGCCATCTGCTAGGCAGCAGCGCCACGACGAGGCTTCACCGAATGTCCCTGCCCCCGCTCCACAATGTCCGCGTCATCGAACTGGCGCGCATCCTCGCCGGCCCGTGGGCCGGCCAGCTGCTGGCCGACCTCGGGGCGGACGTCATCAAGGTGGAAAATCCGGACGGCGGAGACGACACGCGCAAATGGGGTCCGCCCTTCGTCACCGGCGCCGACGGCGAGAACCTGTCGGCCGCCTACTACCACTCGTGCAACCGCGGCAAGCGCTCGATCGCGCTCGATTTCTCGACGCCGGAGGGTGCCGAGATCGTGAAGCGCCTGGCGGCGACGGCGGACGTGCTGATCGAGAACTTCAAGCTCGGGGGCTTGAAGAAATACGGGCTCGACTACGAGAGCCTGAGGAAGATCAACCCGCGGCTGGTCTACTGCTCGATCACCGGCTTCGGCCAGGACGGGCCCTACGCGCCGCGCGCCGGCTACGACTTCATCATCCAGGGCATGGCCGGCATGATGTCGATCACCGGCGAGCCGGGCCGCGAGCCGCAGAAGGCGGGCGTCGCCATCTCCGACATCTTCACCGGCCTCTATTCGGTGATCGCCATCCAGGCCGCGCTGCGCCATGCCGAGGCGACCGGCGAGGGCCAGCACATCGACATGGCGCTGTTCGACACTCAGATCTCCGTGCTCGGCAACCAGAACCTGAACTACCTCGTGTCGGGCGTCTCGCCCGTGCAGATGGGCAACGCCCACATGAACATCGCGCCCTACGAGGTGCTGCCGGTGAAGGACGGACACTTCATCCTCGCGGTCGGCAATGACGGGCAGTTCCAGAAGTTCTGTTCCGTCGTCGGGCTGGACGACCTGCCGCGCGATCCCGCCTTCGCCACCAATCCCGCCCGCGTCGCCAACCGCGCCGCGCTGCGCGCCCAGATGATCGAAAGGCTGGCGACGATGGAGCGCGAGCCGCTGCTCGCCGCCCTGGAGAAGGCGAGCGTGCCGGCCAGCCCGATCAACACGATCGGCCAAGCGTTCGCCGATCCGCAGACGATCGCCCGCGGCATGCGCCTCGACCTCGACGACGGCCACGGCAACCTGCTGCCTTCGGTGCGCGCGCCGATGGTAATGTCGGGGACGCCGCTCACCTACGAACGGCCTTCGCCGCGTCTCGGCGAGCACACTGCGGAAATCATGGCGGAACTGGAGAAGAGCGGATCATGAAGACCGGCGGACAACTGATCGTCGAGGCGCTCGAGGTCAACGGCGTCGAACGCGTCTATTCGGTGCCGGGCGAGAGCTACCTCGCCGTGCTCGACGCGCTGCACGATTCCGGCATCAGGAACATCGTCTGCCGCCAGGAAGGCGGGGCGGCGATGATGGCCGACTGCGAGGGGCGGCTGACCGGCCGGCCCGGCGTCTGCTTCGTCACGCGCGGGCCGGGCGCCACCAACGCCTCGCCGGGCATCCACATCGCCCGGCAGGATTCCAACCCCGTCGTCATGTTCGTCGGCCAGGTGGCGCGCGGCAACATCGAGCGCGAGGCCTTCCAGGAGGTCGACTACAGGGCTTTCTTCGGCTCGATGGCGAAATGGGTGGTCGAGATCGACGACGCGTCGCGCATCCCCGAACTGGTGACGCGCGCCTTTTCGGTCGCCGCGTCGGGCCGGCCGGGGCCGGTGGTCGTGGCGCTGCCCGAGGACATGCTGACCGACCTGGTGGAGGCGCCCGCCCCCCTTCCCTTCGTGCCGGTCGAGACCGCGCCCGGCGAGGCCGAGATCGCCGCGACGGTGGCCCTGCTCGAAAAGGCCGAGCGGCCCTTCGTCATCCTCGGCGGCACGCGCTGGACGGAGGATGCCGTCGCCGCCATGTGCGCTGCGCTGGAGACGTGGAAGCTGCCGGTCGGCTGCTCGTTCCGCCGGCAGGCGCTGTGCGACCAGATGCATGCCTCCTATGCCGGAGACGTCGGCATCGGCATCAACCCGAAGCTCGGCGACTACATCAAGAAGGCGGACGTCGTGCTCCTCGTCGGCTGCCGCTTCGGCGAAATGCCGTCGTCGGACTATACGCTGATGAAGAGCCCCTACCCCGACCAGAAGCTGGTCCACGTCTATCCCGACGCGTCGGAGCTCGGCCGCGTCTACCGGCCGACGGTGGCGATCAACGCCACGCCCTCGGCTTTCGCGCGGGCCTTCGCGGCGACCGCGCCGAAGGCGACGCCGGTCTGGGCGAACCGCACCGCCGAGATGCACGAGGACTATCTTGCCTGGTCGACGCCGCTGGCGGACGGCCCCGGCCCGGTGAAGATGGGGCCGATCATGGCCTGGCTGGAAAAGACCCTGCCGGAGGACGTCATCATCGCCAACGGCGCCGGCAACTTCGCCACCTGGGTCCATCGCTATCACCGCTTCCGTCGCTTCAACAGCCAGGCCGCGCCGACCTCGGGCTCGATGGGCTACGGCGTGCCGGGCGGCGTCGCGGCGAAGCTGATCAATCCCGGGCGCGAGGTGATCGTCTGGGCCGGCGACGGCGACTTCCTGATGAACGGCCAGGAGTTCGCCACCGCGATGCAGTACGGCGCGCCGGTGATCGTGGTAATCCTCAACAACGGTATCTACGGCACCATCCGGATGCACCAGGAGCGCGAGTATCCTGGCCGCGTCTCCGGAACCACGCTGCGCAATCCCGACTTCGCGGCGCTGGCCCGCGCCTATGGCGGCCATGGCGAGACGGTGGAGCGGACCGAGGAGTTCGCCGGCGCCTTCGAGCGCGCCCGGGCGAGCGGCAAGCCGGCGATCATCGAGGTCAAGCTCGACCCGGAGGCGATCACGCCGACGCGCACACTGACGCAGATCCGCGAGAAGCGGTAGGAGGGCACCGCCGAGGTCCGCCCACCGCCCGCCCGGGTGGCATCGGCTGTGCTTCGG
>CALFXR010000134.1 GCA_937958475.1 uncultured Mesorhizobium sp.
GCGCGGGCGTTGCGCGCCTGCAGGCTTTCGAGATCGGTCGAGCGGCCGAAGACCTCGGCGACGGCGAGCGCGACCTGGATGCCGCGCCGCGCCCGGTAGAGCAGCGTGTGCTGCGGGATGGAGAGCAGCTGGTCGTCGGGGCGAACGGCGGCGACCGTCTTCGCCAGCTCGACCTCGCGCGTCTTCCGCACCGCGCCGACCGAGACGGTGGAGACGAAGCGGCGGCCGGTGCCGGCGAGCGGGGTGGAGGACTGGCCCGAACCGTCCTCCAGCACGACGATGCGGGTGATGAAGCTCTGCGCGGTGGCGCGGTGCTTTTCGATGTCGGCTTCGGAAATGGCGGTCAGTCCGGTGTCCATGGGGAGCCTCGTTGTCCGTCAGTCGGTCGTGGGTCGTCGGTTGTCGGTCGTGAGTCGTCGGTCGTAGGGTCGCGAACCGGCGAAACAACATTCGACCGACGACCGACGAACCACGACCGACTCATACATCGCTGATCACCTGTCCCTTGGACAGGATGTGGACCTTGTAGCCGGAGAAGATCTTCTGCGCCTCGCCGGCGGCGTAGAGCGCCTGGTAGGCCTCGTGCGGGATCAGCGCGTGCTTCTCGTAGCTCGACACGCCCTGGCGGGCGGCTTCCAGGTCGTCGGTCTCGATGTGGAACTCCTCCGCCGCCGGCGTCGAGGAGAACAGGCCCTTGCGCGCCGGGCGTTCCGACTTGGAGAACACCTCCTGCACGGTCCAGGTCAGCAGCCAGGCGTTCTCCGGCTTGCGCACCTTGGAAAGCACCTCCTCGACGATGGAATTATGCTCGGTGATGCCGGCCGTGTAGAACGGGCCGAGCACGACGCGGCGCAGCTGCTTGGGGTGCAGGTCGGCGAAATCCTTGTCGAGGTTGCCGGCGATGGTGGCCGGCGACAGGGCGTAGGCCGAGTTCTTCTCGGTGAAGTCGTCGAAGCGGTGGGCGAGGTCGGGGTTGAGCAGCCCGTCGACCGGCAGCGGGATCTCGACCTTGGCGTTGAGCTTGCCGTCGCGCGTGACCAATTGCTCGACCATGGTCTCGGACCCGTCCTCCACCGTCGCCATGTAGATCAGCGGCAGGTTGGCGGTGCCGTCGAAGGCGCCCCAGTGAACCAGGTAGAAGGGCCGGCCGGACTTCGGATTGACCGAGACCATCGCCGTCTGGGCGAGCACGAAGGGGCCGAATGTCGCCCCGGCGCGCACGTCTTCCAGGTAGAGACGCTCGGCCATCGACTTCTGCAGCGCCGCCGGGAAGGCCTTGTGGCGCAGGATGAAGTCGGCCATCTCGGCGCGGATCTCGTCGGGCTCGGGAATGGCCGCGAGCCGCTTGTCGGCGGTGCGGCGGTCGTTCTCCAGCTCGAGCACGTTCTGGTAGACCGGGAAGCCGCTCTCGGCGCGCGAGATGCGGAACTTGTCGGTGAAGCCGATGCGGTTCTTCCAGCAGGAGAACGAGGTCTCCAGGCGCGCGATGTATTCGGCGACGATGCCCGCGACGATGCCGTGCCGGTAGAGCGGCGAGCGGTCGTCGCGCATGAACACTTCCAGCCCGCCCAGCGCCGCGGCGATGGCGTCGAAGTAGCGGATGGAGGGATTGTCGGGGGTCATGAGGACGTCCATGCCATCCAAGGTCGGAATGCAACCCTGGTCGCCTGCCTTGCCGGGGTGCGTCGCGGCGCTTCCAAACCTATCGCGACGTCATCCTCGGGCTTGTCCCGAGGATCTGCCGCACTTCCGGAGACTGGGGTTCGACGGACATTCCGACCGCTCGTGCGGAACGCGCGTTCGGGAGCAGCGCCGCAGATCCTCGGGACAAGCCCGAGGATGACGCCGGGGTGGCTGGGGTCCGGCCGGACAGAGGGGGGCGCCATCGAACGCGACGTCCGCTCGGGGTGCAACCCTACGCCTTCACGTAGTCCGAGGCGTTGTGCTTCCTCAGCACCTCGTCGAAGCGGCGCGCGAAGGCCTCGTCGGCGAGCTTCTTGCGGCGCTGGATGTCGGCGGTGGCGACCATGTTCTTCTCGTGCAGCTCGAGCAGGTCGCCGATGTGTTTCTGCGCGGCGGCGCCGATGCCGGCCATGGTCTCCTCCGCGGTGTTGTCGACCTGGCTGCCCAGCGTGTTGATCTTGTGGGCGACGTCCTGCTGGGCGGCGGTCTTCAACGAGTCCTCCAGGGCCTTGTAGAGGACGATGCGCTGCTCGGTGTCGATGGTCAGCTTGTTGATCAGCGTGTTCTGCGCCGCGATCTGGTTGTTCAGCGAATCGACGAAGGTCTGGAACATCGAGGTGTAGCGCTCAAGCGTCTGGCTCTCGGCGAGCAGCTCCTGCTCCTTGGCCTGGCGCTCGTTGTATTCGGTGGCGAGCTTGGAGCGCTCGGATTCCAGTGCCGTGCGGTCGGTCTGGCTGGTCGAGGCGGCGATCCTGTTCTCGATGTCGAGCAGGAGCGGGTTCAGTTCCTCGATGCGCTTCTGCACGCCGGTGAGGTTGTCGATGGTCACCTTGCGGCGCTCGATGACCTGGGCGAGGCTCGACTCGGACGTCTTGTAGCGATCGTCGAGGACCTGCTTCTGCGCCTTGAGGATGCCGACGATGGTGTCGGACTTGCCGAGCAGTTCCTGCAGATTGCCCGCCAGCGACATGTTGCGCACGCGCTCGGTGCGCATGCGCTGCTTCGACTGGGCGGAGAAGATGCCGATGAAGGATTCCCAGCCGGTGAAGTTCTTCATCGACTCGAATTCCGAGCCGAACACGTTGGTGGCGTCCTCGAGCCCGATGATCAGGTCGGCGATGTTGCCTTCCATGACCCTCTGCTGCTTCAGCACGTCCTCGATGCGCGCGTTCTCGATGTCGAAGTCGGCCGCGCCGATCTTGGCGTCGGTTTTGGCGAACTTGTCGAGAACGGTCGCCGACTGGTCGATCTTGGAGCGCATCTCCTCGACGACCCGCCGGGTCTTCTCGATCTCGGCATCGAAATTCTGCAGCGTGGCCATCAGTGCCCTCCAGCCTCAACCCGTCCAAAACGCCCGGCGAATATATGTGGCGTCCGTATCGATTGAAAGACGCCACGCATCACGTTGTGGAAGCTCGTCCGGCCGGACGTCCCGCCCCGGAGGGCGGGCGCAAAGGCAAGGGACCGGCAGGGGGCCGTGCCGCGCGTCAGGGCTTGGTCGGCTTGGGATCGGCCTTCAGGTAAGCGATGACGTTGGCGATCTCGTCGTCCTTCTTCAGGCCGGCGAACGCCATCTTGTTGCCCGGGATCTTGACCTTCGGATCCTTCAGGTATTCGGCGATGTTCGCCTCGTCCCAGACCAGGCCGCCGGCTCCGGCGTCCTTCATGGGCTGCGAGTACTTCGCGGCGAAGCTCTCCAGCGTGCCGGCGGTGCGGCCGACGACGCCGGCCAGGTTCGGGCCGACCTTGTTCTTGTCGCCGACGGCGTCGTGGCAGGCCATGCACTTCTTGAAGACGTCGATGCCCTTCACCGCGTCACCGGCGGGCGCCGCGTCTTCGGCGAGGGCAGGGGAGGCGAGCGCCGCGACGGCGACGAAGGCGGCGAGGATAGTTGCGGTTTTCATGAGAAACACCCCGATCTTGATGTGCGGCCTCCATATCAGACACACCGAAGCCCACACCAGCACCACGAACGTAGCAAGTCGTCGCACACGTTGCGAGTAACATTGACAAAACGTCGCGGGCCGATGGGTCGGTCCGGCGGTCGAAACGAAGCAGGGGGAGGCGAAGTTCGGCCGAAGCGAACTACGGGGAAGCCAACCACGGAGCCGCGCGGAACGAAGCCGCGCAGAAGGGTCCCGCGGCGGCACGGGCCGGCCTGCGCGTCAAGGCGCTGGCCGCACAGGAGAGGGACGTCGGGGCAGGGGCGGTCCCGGCGCCGTGGCCGGGACGCGCGCCGGAGGGGGAATCAGCCCGCGGTTCTGCGGGGACCGGCGGCGCCCGGGATGACCTTGCGCTTCGGCGCAGCGATCAGGCCTTCGCGGACGGCCAGCTTGCGCGCCGCCTTGCGGGTGCGTCGGACCGCCTCGGCCTTTTCGCGGGCCTTGCGCTCGGACGGCTTCTCATAGGCGCGGCGCGCCTTCATCTCGCGGAAGACGCCTTCGCGCTGGAGCTTCTTCTTGAGGACCCGGAGGGCCTGTTCGACGTTGTTGTCGCGGACGAGAACCTGCAATGGATTTCCTTCGGTCGTGAGTGCGGGATGATCTGGCCGCGTGGCGGCGCACAGTCGCCGGCGCGTCGCGCGGCGCAAGAACGACCCTCAGATAGGTGTCCCGGCCGCGAATGTCACGTCAAATCGGCAGGGCGGCTCGTGGCCGATGGCGCCGGACGGTTCGCGGGCGGCGCTACGGGGCTCGAAAACCGACGAAATCCTCCGCCGGCATGCGGCCCATCTCCTCTTCCCAGTGGCGGCGGCACAGCGACACGTAGACGTCCTTGCCGATCGCCACCTGCGCGCCCTGCTTCGCCACCTTTCCGTCCGGCCCGAGCCTGACCACCATCGTCGCCTTGCGACCGCAACGGCAGATGGTCCGCACCTCGCGCATCTCGTCGGCGATCGCCAGCAGAGCCTTCGAGCCGGAAAAGAGGTTTCCCTGGAAGTCGGTGCGCAGGCCGTAGCACATGACCGGGACGCCGAGCCGGTCGGCGACGCGTGCCAGCTGCCAGACCTGTTCCTCGGTCAGGAACTGCGCCTCGTCGACGAAGACGCAATGGATGTTCTCGCGTTCGCCGTGCTCGCGGATGCGCTCGTAGAGGTCGTCGCCGTCGCGGAACAATTCAGCCCCCGACTCCAGCCCGATTCGCGAGGATATGTAGCCCTGGTCGGCCTTGCGGTAGTGGCCGGCGACGAACAGCATCGTCGACATGCCGCGTTCGCGATAATTGTACGACGCCTGCAGCAGCATCGTCGACTTTCCGGCGTTCATCGTCGCGTAGTGGAAGTAGAGCTTGGCCATCGGTTCCTAATATGCCCACGCCAGCCGGCGCGGCGAGTCGTCGCCCGTCGCATTCCACATAAAAACCGTCGCGCTTGTCGCTTCCGGATCAGTGGGCGGCGCGACCTGCCGCTTGCAACACCGGCAAAATGGTGTTTGGCTTCTTGCAAAGACAAGCGGTGCCGCGACGCTGGCGCCCGGGTGGAACATACAGAACGCAACAACGGGAGTTACAATCATGTCGCGTATGACGTCGTTCGTCGCCGGCCTCGGCCTGGCGGCCATCCTTTCCACGGGCACCGCCATGGCCGGCGATGCGGCAAGCTGCAAGAAGGTCAGGCTGTCGGACGTCGGCTGGACCGACATCCAGGCGACCACGGGCGTCGCGTCGGTCCTGCTGACGGCGCTCGGCTACGAGCCGGACGTCATCGTCCTCTCCGTGCCGGTGACCTATGCGTCGCTGAAGAACAACGATCTCGACGTGTTCCTGGGCAACTGGATGCCGTCGATGACGGCCGACATCAAGGATTACGCCGCCGAAGGCTCGGTCGAGACGGTCGCGCGCAATCTCGAAGGCGCCGGCTACGGCATCGTCGTGCCGAGCTATGTCGCCGACGCCGGCGTCAAGAGCCTGACCGACATCGGCAAGTTCAAGGACAAGTTCAACGGCAAGATCTACGGCATCGAGGCCGGCAATGACGGCAACCGCATCATCCTCGACATGATCTCCAAGCCGGAGAACAACCTGACCGGCTTCGAACTGGTCGAATCTTCCGAGGCCGGCATGCTCACGCAGGCCGAGCAGTCGATCAAGGGCCAGGAGTGGATCGCCTTCCTCGGCTGGACGCCGCATCCGGTGATGGGCGCCATGAACCTGACCTATCTCGACGGCATGGGCGATTCGGGCTTCGGCGCGGCCACCGTCGAGACCAACGTGCGCAAGGGCTACCTCGCCGAATGCCCGAACGCCGGCAAGTTCATCGCCAACCTGAAGTTCACGCTCGACATGGAAGGCGCCATCATGGACGCCATCCTCAAGGGCGCCGACGCCAACACGGCCGCCACCGCATGGCTGAAGGCCAATCCGGACGCGGCGACCCCCTGGCTGGCCGGCGTCACCACCTTCGACGGCGGCGACGCGGCAGCGGCGGTGAAGACGGCGCTCGGCGGCTGAGCGGCCCGCACGACAGGGGAAGGGCAGTCTCCCGCCGAGGGAGCGCCCTTCTTCGCGCCGCGTGAGGGGATGACGGTATCGGCGCGCCGGCACGGCTCGCGTGCCCGGAGGGAAACATGGATCCGATCTCGCAGTTCGTCGCGTCCTGGAAGATTCCGATCGGGGCGTGGGGCAAGGCGCTCTTCACCTTCCTCACCGACAATTTCAACATCTTCTTCCGCGGCTTCTCCAACGGGCTGAACTTCCTGCTCGACGGGCTCGTCGACGGCCTGCTGCTCGTGCCACCGGTGCTGCTGGCAGCGCTTCTGGCGCTGCTCGCCTGGTATCTGCAGCGCTCCCGCTCGCTCGCGATCGGGGTGCTGCTCGGCCTGCTGTTCATCATCAACCAGGGCCTGTGGAAGCAGACCGTGGAGACGCTGGTGCTCGTGGTCGCCGCCGCCGCCGCGTCGATGGCCATCGGCGTGCCGATCGGCATCTGGGCGGCGCACAAGCCCAAGGTCTACCGCGTGCTACTGCCGATCCTCGACCTGATGCAGACGCTGCCGACCTTCGTCTACCTGATCCCGGTCCTCACCCTGTTCGGCCTCGGCAATGCGCCGGGCCTCGTCGTCACCATCATCTTCGTCATCCCGACCGCCGTACGGCTCACCCATCTCGGCATCACCTCGGTGCCGAAGCCGATGATCGAGGCCGGCGAATCCTTCGGCGCGACGCGCCGCCAGCTGCTGTGGAAAGTCGAACTGCCCGCGGCCCTGCCGACCATCATGGCCGGCCTGACCCAGTGCATCATGCTGTCGCTGTCGATGGTCGTCTTCGCCGCGCTGATCGGGGCCGGCGGTCTCGGCACCGAGATCAACCGCGCGCTCGGTTCGCGCAAGATCGACCTCGGCCTCGAGGCCGGGCTGGCGATCGTCATCCTCGCCATCGTGCTCGACCGCGCGACGCGGATCGCCATCGGAGGCAAGAAATGAGCGTCGCCGTCGATTTCAAGAACGTCGACATCATCTTCGGCGACAACCAGAAGGCGGCGCTCGCCATGCTGGACGCCGGCGCCACCCGCGCCGAGATACTCGACAAGACCGGCCAGGTGCTGGGTGCGGCCGGCGCCAGCCTGACCGTCCAGGAGGGCGAGATTTCGGTCCTGATGGGCCTGTCCGGCTCGGGAAAATCGACTCTGCTGCGCGCGGTCAACCGGCTCAACATCGTCACCCGCGGCCAGGTGCTGGTCAAGGACGGCGACCGCATGGTCGACATCGTCTCCTGCGACGAGGCGACGCTGCGCCATGTGCGGCAGACCAATGTCGCGATGGTGTTCCAGCAGTTCGCGCTCCTGCCGTGGAGGACGGTCGCCGAAAACGTCGGCCTCGGGCTGGAGCTTGCCGGGGTGCCCGAAAAGGAGCGCAAGGAGCGCGTCGCGCGGCAGCTGAAACTCGTCAATCTCGACCAGTGGGCAAACAAATACGCGCACGAACTGTCCGGCGGCATGCAGCAGCGCGTCGGCCTGGCGCGCGCCTTCGCCACCGAGGCGCCGATCCTGTTGATGGACGAGCCGTTCTCGGCGCTCGATCCGCTGATCCGCACCAAGCTGCAGGACGAGCTGCTGCAGCTGCAGGCGACGCTGAAGAAGACCATCATCTTCGTCAGCCACGACCTCGAGGAGGCGCTGAAGATCGGCACCAACATCACCATCATGGAGGGCGGGCGCATCGTCCAGTCCGGTGCGCCGGAGGACATCGTTCTGCGGCCCGCCAACGACTACGTGCGCGACTTCATCGCCAACGTGAACCCGCTGTCGGTGCTGACCGCATGGAACGTCATGCGCGACCGCCGCGACCTCGACCAGGCCGGGGACGGCTGGGTCTGGCTCGACCGGCGCAAGACGACGCGCTTCAAGATCGACGCCGACGGGCTGGTGGCGGCTGCCGAGCGCGACGGCAAGCCGGTGGTGTGGGTCTCCTGCGCCGACGTGGAAAGCCAGCCCGACGACGACGCGCGCGTCTTCTGGGCCAATCCCGGCACGCCGCTGAAGACGGTGATGCTCGCCATGCACCGCTCACAGACCGCGCCCGTGGCGCTGTTCGACGACCGCTCGAAATTCGTCGGCGCCATCGGCATCCGCGACGTCCTGAGCGCGGTGCTGCGGAGGTAGGGCGGCGGGGACACCGGGCGCAACGGTCGTCGCGCCGCCCTTCATCCCCCTGCCGGGACATTCTCCCCGCAGGCGGGGAGAAAGGGCTCTCGCCGGCGATTTCGCCAATCGCCGGCGATGAAGGCGCGGCTGCAACGCCGACGCCTCCCTCTCCCCGTCCTTCACGGGGAGAGGGTAAGGGTGAGGGGCGGCTTCCGTCCCGACTCCGGGGTCGGGCCACGATGGAGCGGTGCGATGCGTGGACCGCAGACGGCAAGAACCCGCCGGGCGCGGTCGCTCCGCCGGACCGACAACGACGCCGAATCGCTGCTCTGGTCCGATCTGCGCGACAGGCGGCTGAACGGCCATAAATTCGTGCGTCAGATGCCGCTTGGCCGCTACTTCGCCGACTTCGCCTGCCGCGAAGCCCAGCTGGTGATCGAACTGGACGGCAGCCAGCATGCCGACCGTGCCGCTGATCGCATCCGCGACGCCTTCATGGTGGGCGAGGGTTGGTCGGTGCTGCGCTTCTGGAGTGCCGACGTTTTCCGCAATCGCGACGCCGCGCTTGAGACGATCCTGGCTGCGCTCGACGGCCGGCTCGAGCCCGCCGATGCCCCAGACATGCGGTTCATCGCGTCGGACGGTTACCGTCGGCGGTCGGACGAGGGCGCCTGAGTTCTTGCCTGTCGCGCCGCCCCTCATCCCCCTGCCGGGACCTTCTCCCCGTGAACGACGGGGAGAAGGGACGCTGTTTTCACCGTTTTCGCCTATCGCGGAAGCACCGACCACCGGCGCCGACGCCCTCTCCCCGTTCTTCGCGAGGTGAGGGCAGGGGTGACGGGCAATCCGGGACCCTGCGAGCCTGCGACCCCTTCCCGTCTTGGAAACGCCGCGGCGGACGTATATCTCAGTGGC
>CALFXR010000135.1 GCA_937958475.1 uncultured Mesorhizobium sp.
CGATCATGTCGGCGTAGATGTTGGGCGTCGACATCTCGACGGTCGCCGGCAGGTTGAGGATCAGCCGGTTCTCCGGCGTCGGCCTGATGATCTCGGCCACGGCGTTGGAGATCTCCAGCGCCACCTCCAGCTCGGTGCCGGTGAAGCTCTCCGGCGAATACTGGAAGCGGAAGCCGCCGCCCGCCTTCGCCGCCATGTCGGCGATCATCTTGGCCGCGTCGGTGGCGATGCGCTTGATGCCGGCGACGTCCTTCTCGAAGACGACGCGGCGCTGCAGCTCGCTCGTCGAGTTGTAGAAGTGGACGATCGGCCGGTGCGCGCCTTCCAGCGCCTCGAAGGTGCGCGTGATCAGCTCGGGCCGGCACTGCACCAGGACCTGCAGCGACACGTCGTCGGGCACGTTGCCCTCCTCGATGCACCAGCGCGCGAAGTCGAAGTCGGTCTGAGAGGCCGACGGGAAGCCGACCTCGATCTCCTTGAAGCCCATGTCGAGGAGCAGCGCGAACATGCGCGCCTTGCGGTCGTGGCCCATCGGGTCGATGAGCGCCTGGTTGCCGTCGCGCAGGTCGACCGAGCACCAGATCGGCGCCTTTTCGATGCGCCGGGTGGGCCAGGTGCGGTCCTTCAGGTCGATCTGCGGATAGGGCTGGTACTTGACCGCGGCGTCGGGCATGCCGGCGGTGCGCATCTGCTGTCGTGGGTTCATCGTCGTCTCTCCCGCGCCGGCCGCCGCGTCACGCTCGCGGCAGGACCCTGCGCCTGTCTTTCGTGTTCAGTCTCGCTTGGAGGGCAAGGAGCGTCGCCTGGGCGGCACGATCGACCGCCGGGCGCTCCTTCAGCGGACCCGGCGATCGCCGATAAGGCCGAGGAGAAGAAGCGTCGAGGACAGCGCGCGCATCGTCGCGCCGGCGAAGGCGGACGAACGGGAAACCTGAGCGGTCGGGCGCGTGGACATGGGCGAGCCTATACAGGAGGCCCGGCGCGGAGGCAATACTGTTGACGGTTGCACGCTGCTCGACCGCAACGAGCACCCCTCCGCCGGCCAGCCTGGATAGGCCCTATTTCCTCCGCACCGGCTGGCGCAGCACCGTCTTCAGCTTCTCGGGAGCGGTCCGGCGCGGATCGCCGAGGTAGATCTCGTGGTGATGGCCGGTCTCGACCAGACCGTTCTCCGGCAGGTACTCGTTGTGCAGCTTCATCAGCGTCGGACCCTCGGCGTCGTAGGGGCCGATGTGCATGGTCTGGACGCTCAGTCCCTCTGCATAGGTATCGAGCCTGAGCAGCGGCAGCGCCGGCAGCTCCTTCTTGGCGCCTGCCGCGGCGACGGCCTTCGCCACCATCGCCTCGGGGACGAAGTCGGGCACCATGATCATCATCGTCCACGACCACTTGTCCTTCTCGCGGGCCACGAAGGAGGCCATGTCGTCGGACCACCACAGGCCCTCGAGCGGCGGCACGGAATAGTCCGTCGCCAGCTCCTTCTTGACCATGAACTTCAGCGTATAGGCGACCGAATAGAGCGCCTCGACCGCCTCGGCGTAGCTCTTCGCCTTGTTCGGATCGCCCTTGCCGTCGACCATCAGGAAGCGCATCGCCGGCACCTCGACCTCGACGAACTTTCCCGCCGGCGGGGCGTAGAGTGCCTTCATCGTCTTGCGGAAATCGATCTTTTCCAAAGGTTCCTCCCGGTGCGGCGGTGAAGACAGGATAGCGCCGGAGACGTCGCGCTGGCCATCCGCCAGTTCACCGCGCGACGCCGCGCCGCGGCCTCTTCCTGACGCAGCGTCATCGATCGGGGGATTAGCGGCGCGGCGGGGCTCTCGTGCCATTCCATCGTTCCCGCCGATTGCATATCCTGCGATTCCATTGCCTGCGGGGAATTCGCCGATGCCGAGACTTCTGCCCATCCTTGCCTGCCTGCTGCTCTTCCTGGCCGGCCCGCTCCAGGCGCGCGAACAGTCGGATGCGCCGGACGCAGCGGTGATCGGCTTCTCGTCCGACGGCCGCTACTTCGCCTGGGAAGAGCATGGTTGGGACATCGCCAGCGGGGCGCTGGCGGCGACGATCCACGTCATCGACCGCGAGACCAACCGCCACGCCGACGGCTTCCCCTACGGCGTCGCGTCCGGCGACGACGGCAGCCCGGCGCTCCTCGGCGGTTTCGAGACCGACCTCGATGCGCTGGTCGACGAGCCCGACATGGATGCGCTGCGCTCCGCCGTCCGCGCCGGCGCCAGGGCGAAGCTGGACGCGCTTTCGATCGGCATGCCCGGGCGCCGCCTCGCCGGCGTGCCGCTGACCCAGCGTTCGCCGCTCGACAAGAAGACGACGCCGCTCGTCTTCGTCGTCCATCCGACGCTGCCCAGCGCCATCCCCGACCAGCAGCTGTTCTACACGCTCGAGGCGCGTCCCTCGCGCGAACCCGAGGACTGCGTCAACGCCGCGCCGCCGGCGCGCGCGAAATCGGTCGAGTTCGACGTCATCGCCTCGCGCACCTGGCCGGAACTGAAGGACGTCGCCCGCGCCGCAACGACCTACACGTGGACGATGCCGGCCGGAGACTGCGCCGCCGGCATGTGGATCGCCGACGTCATCGCCCCGCCCGGCGGCGCCGGCGACGCGGCGGCCGTGCTGTTCATGACATCGAGCTGGAGCTCGGCCGTCGATTCGGCCTCCTGGCACGGGCTGTTCGTCACCCTGCCCGACGAGTGAGGCGAACCGTCAGCGGATGATGACGATCGAGGTATTGCCCTTGCCGTGGGCGAGGACGAGCTCGAACAGCGTGCGCGCATTGTCGGGATGCAGCCTGACGCAGCCGTGCGAGGCGGGCCTGCCGAGATTCTTCACCTCGGTCGTGCCGTGGATGGCGTAGCCGCCGCGGAAGAAGATCGACCAGGGCATCGGCGAGTGGTGGTAGATGGTCGAGTACCAGACGCGCTCCAGCCGCTGCGGCCGGAACGTGCCCGTCGGCGTGCGATAGCCCTTGCGCGCCGTCGACACGGACCAGCGGTGGATCGGCCTTCCGTCGCTCTCGACGCGCATCGTCTGGGTGGAGAGGTCGATGACGACGTTGAGCCGCGCCGCGAACGCCGCGGCCGGCG
>CALFXR010000136.1 GCA_937958475.1 uncultured Mesorhizobium sp.
GCGGCCGACGCCTGCGATCTGTCCTACGGCCGCAAGCGGGCGCTGAAGATCGCGACGCCCCTGGCGCTCGATCTCGAACTGCTCCTGCTCGACGAACCGATGGCCGGGATGAGCCAGCAGGACGTCGAGCGGATCTCGGCGCTGATCAGGCGCATTTCCGCCGATCGCACGGTTTTTGATGGTCGAGCACAACCTCTCTGTCGTCGCCTCGCTGTCGGATGTCATCACCGTCCCGGCGCGCAGCGAGGCGCTGCTGGCGGTCACCTTCGCGGGCCTGTTTCTCTGCTACCGGATCGTGGATTCGCCGATCGGCCAGGTGCTGAAGGCGATCCGCGAGAATGAGGCGCGCGCCGTGTCCCTCGGCTACAGGGTCGATCGCTACAAGCTCGCCGCGTTTGTCCTGTCGGTGACGCACGCCGGCTTGGCTGGAGCGACCAAGGCGATCGTCTTCCAAGTCGCCTCGCTAACCGACGTGCACTGGACGATGTCCGGCGGAGTGGTGCTGATGACGCTGATCGGCGGCATGTGCGGTTTTCGGGCCTGTTGTCGGCGCCGCGGTGATCGTCTCCATGCAGAACGACTTCGCGACCTTCGGCGCCTGGGTCACCATCATCCAGGGCATTATCTTCGTCGTATGCGTCATGCTCTTTCGCGAAGGTATCTTGGGTCTCGCCGCAAGGCGTATGCGACGGGACCTCTAGCTCTCGCAGCAGCGGGTCGGCCGTCGGAGACGGGCTCGGACGGAACGTGCACGCAACCGTCGACGCGGCGCGGGGGCGTCATGTCGGATCCGGCCAGAAGATGATGCCCGGACGAGCGGAACCGCCCCCGATTCCGGCCGGCGCGCCGTCGCCGCGCCAGCAGCCGGCGCCTGTCATGCGCCCATCCGCCTCGAAGGCGATGGCCGCCATGCAGCCGGCGACCGAATCGACGGCGCGGGCCGGGTGGCCGAGCCGCTTCAGCCCCTCGACCAGCGCCGGGCCGAAGCCCGCCTCCACCTCCGCGACCGGGCCCTTGGCGAAGACGCGCGGCGCTTCGACCGCCTCCTGCAGGCTCATGCCGTGGTCGACGAGGTTGACGATCGCCTGGGCGACGACCGACGGGATCTTGAAGCCGCCGGGCAGGCCGAGCGCGTAGACGGGCGCGCCGTCGCGCTTGCAGATGGTCGCTGCGATGTTGCCGGTGATGCGTTTGCCCGGCGCGATCGACGTGGCGTGGCCGGGGTGCGGGTTGAACACGTACATGTAGTTGTTGAGCATCGCGCCGGTTCCCGGCACGACGGCGCAGGCGCCGAAGGTGGACATCAGCGTCTGGGTCGAAGCGACGATGTTGCCGTCGCCGTCCGCGGTGGTGATGTGCGTCGTGTTGGCCGATTCCACCGAGCGCAGGCCGGCGCCGGGCGCGCCGGCGCGTGACGGGTCGATGCGGACGCGCCGCTCCGCCGCATACGCCTTCGACACCATCCGCTCGGCGGGCACGGTGACGAAGGCCGGGTCGCCGATCGCCGCGTCCCGGTCGGCGGTCGCCGCCTTCAGCGCCTCCATGACGAGATGGGTCGCCTCGACCGAGCCGTATCCGAGCGCGGCGAGGTCAAAGCCCTCGAGGATGTTAAGGATCTCGGCGACGCAGAGGCCCCCCGAGCAGGGCGGCGGCACGCCGACCACCTCCAGGTCGCGATAGGTGAAGCGCACCGGATCGCGTTCGATCACTGCGTAGCCTTCGAGGTCGGCGAGGCCGAGAAGCCCGCCATGGCGCTTCATGTGAGCGTCGATCTCCCCGCCGAACGCCCCGCCGTGGAGGTGGCGAGCGCCTTCGGCCGCGATGCGGCGCAGCGTTTCCGCATAGTCGCCCTGGACAAGGCGGTCGCCGGCCGCGAGCCCTTCGCCGTTACGCGTGAGGATCGCCGCGGCGCCCGGATCGAGCAGGATGTCGGCAAGGCGGGTGCGGATGCAGTCGGCGAGGTGTGGGGTGATCCTGAAGCCGCGCGATGCGTGGCGGATCGCCGGCTCGAGCACGTCGGCGAGGGGAAGCCGGCCGTAGCGCTCCACCGTGTGGCACCAGGCCATGAGATTGCCGGGCACCGCCACCGAGGCGACGCCGACCCTGTTGCGCCGCCCCACCGTCTCCTGCGACTTCGGCCATTCCGTCGAGATCGTTTCATAGGTGTCGGGCTTCGCCGAAAGCGGCGCGGCGGCCATGCCGTCTATGACGATCTCGCGCCCGTCGGCCAGCCTGACCAGCGCCATGCCGCCGCCGACGATGCCCACCATCGCTGGCTCGACCACCGTCAGCGTGAACAGCGCGCCGATCGCCGCGTCGACAGCGTTGCCGCCGGCCGCGAGCAACTCGAGTCCGGCAGCGGACGCGAGTGGATGATTGGCCGCGACGAGCCCGCGCGAGGCGGTGACCGGCGTCTTCTCGGTCGCGAAAAGGCTGTGTGCATTCTGCCGCAACGAACGCATTGTGTGCCTCCTTGCCAGGCTCTCCGGCACCCGCCGCGCCCGCGGATCCACGAAGGACGCCAGCGTCGAGTATTGATCCCGGTATGCTATTCGTCCAATATGCAGAAATCGCCTTTTTCATAACTGCGGATTATTGCTATCTGAGGCACATGGAGGGGAGGGACGGGTGTCGACCAAGGGACGAAACACGGCGAAGGCCGGGCGGATCGCCTCTCGCCACATCATCGAGCTTCGCCACATGCGCTACTTCCTCGCCGTCGCCGAGGAACTGAATTTCGGCCGCGCTGCCGAGACGCTCGGCATCGCCCAGCCGAACCTCAGCCAGCAGATCAAGGCGCTCGAGGACATCGTCGGCGCCGTTCTCTTTGACCGCACGCAGCGCACCGTGCGCCTGACCACGGCGGGCGAATACTTCATGGCCGAGGCCGAGCAGACGTTGGCGCATGCGCAGACCGCCATGACCATGGCGCGCCGCGCCGGCCGCGGAGAGATCGGCCAGATCGCCGTCGGTTATGTCGGCTCGGCGACCTATACCGGCGCGCTCGTCTCGATCATGTCGACCTTCCGCGACGATCATCCCGATGTCGAGATCGAGCTGTTCGAAATGGAAATGCAGGATCAGCTCCGCCACATCGCATCTGGAACGCTCGACATCGGCTTCATCCGGCCGCCGATCGAACTGCCGCTCGGCATCGGCAGCTCGCTCATCCTGCAGGAGGAGCTCGTCGTGGCGTTGTCCGAGCGCCACCCGCTCGCTCGCAGCAGCGAGATCGCCCTTTCCGGGCTCCGCGACGAGACCTTCATCACGCCCCGCCACGCCGCCAATGTGAGCTTCAACAAGCACACGACCGACGCCTGTCTGGCGGCCGGCTTCACGCCGCGCATCGGCCGTCAGGCGGCCGACTTCGTCACCATCGTCAGCATGGTGGCGATCGGGCTGGGCGTGGCGCTCGTGCCGCAGTCGTGCAACTGCCTCGACCTCCCCGGCGTCTGCTACCGGCCGCTGTCGGGACCGCCCGTCCTCGCCGACCTGTCGCTCGCCTACCGTCGATCCGAACCGTCGCCGATCGCGCGCTCCTTCCTGCAGTACAGCGCGCATTTCCGCGACAGCGTACGCAAGCAGCTTCGCGAGAGTGCTACGGTGTAGGCGTGTTCACGGACGTCGCGGAAAGAGGTTCACCTTCCGCTCTCGCGCCGGCAGCAGTGTTGGCATCGGCTGCGCCTTCACCCCTGGACACCACGAGCAGGCCGCTCGCGGCCAGCGCATCGACTTCCGCCGCGGAGTATCCGCATTCGGCCAGGATCGCGCGCGTGTGTTCGCCGAGCCCCGGCGCCAGGCAAGCCGGTTCCGGCTGGCTCTCGCTCCAGCGCGAGGGCACTCGCATCGACAGGACCGGCCCTTCGAGCGGGTGTTCGACCGGCTGGAAGAAACCGGTCGCGGCAAGGTGGGGATCGTCGATAATGCTCGTCAGCGTCGACAGCGGCGCGTTCGGAATGTCGGCTTCGGCGAGCATCGCCTGCCACTCCGCCGTTGGTCGCGCCAGGAATATGCCGGCCAGGTGCTCGGTGATGGCGTCGATGTTGCGGATGCGGCTGGCATGGCTGGCAAAGCGCGGGTCGGCGAGGCGGTCGGCATGGCCTGTCATTTCCAGGAAGCGGCGCCAGTGGCGATCGGTGTAGATGACGACGCAGAGGTATCCATCGGCCGTACGGTAGGGGCGTCTGT
The DNA here is from genome assembly GCA_937958475.1 of uncultured Mesorhizobium sp. Classification (GTDB taxonomy): domain Bacteria; phylum Pseudomonadota; class Alphaproteobacteria; order Rhizobiales; family Rhizobiaceae; genus DUSC01. The sequence goes on from CALFXR010000136.1 coordinate 4,189, forward strand.
GGCGGGACAGCAGCCGCGGGTAGCCGCCGCGGTCGAGCGGCGGCTCGTAGCTCAGCCCGCCCATGTGGTCGCCGAGGACGAAGCTGGCGATCGTCTCGAACATCGGCACGTCGACGCGCTGGCCGCGGCCGGTGAGATCGCGGTGGCGGAGCGCGGCGAGTGCGGCCGTAGCCGCGTGCAGCCCGACGACGCGGTCGGCGATGTTGATCGGCACGTAGCGCGGCGTGCCGTCGCCGGATTCGGCGAGGAGGGACGGGATGCCGACGGCGCCCTGTATCAGGTCGTCATAGGCCGGCCGGTCGGCGTAGGGCCCGTCCTGGCCGAAGCCGAACGTACCGAGATAGACCAGCCCCGGATTGACGCCCGCCACCGCCTCGTAGCCGAGCCCCAGCCGTTCCATCGCCTGCGGTCTGATATTGTAGATCAGGATGTCGGAGCGCGCCGCGAGGCGCAGCGCCACGTCGAGTCCGGCGCGCGCCTTCAGGTTGACGGCGATGCTGCGCTTGCTGCGGTTGGCGTGCATGAACATGCCCCCCATCTCGCCGCTGCGGCTCGGCCCCACCTGGCGGATGATGTCGCCCTCGAGGCTTTCGAGCTTGATGACGTCGGCGCCCATGTCGCCGAGCAGCGACGTGGCGTAGGGCCCCATCAGGACCGACGTCATGTCGAGGATGCGGACACCGGCGAGCGGCCCCGCATGGCGCGTCCCGGCCTGCGGGGCGGCAGGGTTCTGGCTCACCAGGCAGCCTCGCGAGCCGGGGCCACGGCGGCGCCCGCGCCGCGCGCGAACCGGTCGCGCCGCAGGCCGTTGGTGCGGCAAAGAATTTGGTGAGACATCGGGGCGCCTCCGGAGCGCTGGAGAGCCCGGATTCTGGCAACACAGGTTGGATACGTCCAATATGCGAAGCCACGTATTTCAATACGTGCCGATTATGAGCTGTTCGGCTATCATCGGCGGCCCGCCGGCTGATCGCGGGGAGGGTTGCCCGCTGAAGATCCGGGCGACGGCCGGCATCGCCGGCGTTTTACGAGCGAGGCCCGGGGAGACGAGAACTGATGTCTTCGCCAACGAGCGTCACCGCCGACGCGGAGCAGGCGGAAGGCGGCGGCACGGCGTCCGCCGGGCCTCGGGCTTTCCTCACTGATGTCGAATCGCGGGTGATGGAGGCGCGGGGCAACGGCCGAACCTACCAGATTTCCGTCGCACTGCCGGACGGCTATGGAACGGAGGCGACATGGCCCGTGCTCTACGTCACCGACGCCAATGCCGAGTTCGGCCTGGCGGTGGAGACGGCGCGTCTCGGCGCCTTTGCCGGCGAGATGCCCGGCCTCGTCGTGGTCGGCATCGGCTATCCCAACCCCGGCCAGGGCTTTCGCGCATCGCTCACGCCGCGCGCCTTCGACCTGACGCCGACCTGCGATCCGTCGGCGTCGGTGCCGACGGGCGGGGCTCCCGTCTTCCTGTCGTTCCTGCGTGACGAACTCGTCCCGCTCATCGAGCGGGACTTCTCCGTCAGCCGCACCGACCGCGGACTGATGGGCCATTCGTTCGGCGGGCTGTTCGCGACCTACGCCCTTGTCGCTGGTGCAGGCCTGTTCGGGCGCTTCGTCATCGCCAGTCCGTCGATATGGTGGCACGATCGGTCCATCCTGGCGATGGAAGAAGCCTGCGCGGCATCGGGCGCGCCGATGGAGGCAAGAGTCTTCCTGGCGGCGGGCTCCCTGGAAAGGACGCCTGCCGGAGTGCCCGTGGCCGACGACATCACCGGTCTGGCCCAGCGCTTGCACGATCGCCGCTATCCGGGGCTCGAGGTCGAATGCCATTCATTCGACGGAGAGGGACACGTTTCGGTAATCGGAGCCGCCTTCAGCCGCGGTCTGCGCGCCGTCTACGGGCGGTCCGCGGCCGGCCGCTAAACCCACCCCGGCATCGCGGCGCCGCCGCCGGGGCGTTTTATCCGAGCGCCTCGATGGTTTCTGCCTCGAGGCAGGCCGCCAGCGTTTCCGAGAAGATACGGATGCCGATTTCGATCAGTTCGTCGCGGAAGTCGTATTCCGGCGTATGCACGCGCGGCCGGTCGGGACCGGCGCCGAGGAAGACCATCGCCGCCTTCGCCCCGCTCAGGCCGAACCGGCCGAAATCCTCCGATCCGTACGAGGGCAGCGTCTGCTCGCGCAGCCGGATGCCGGCGCGCTCCATGCCGCTCGCAAGGATCGCCGTCGCCTCCGGGTCGTTGGTGCTGGCGACGAAGACGTCTTCGTAGCGGAATTCGTATGCCAAGCCGTAACGCGCCGCCGCTTCTGCGATGAGGCTCTCGACCCTGGCGACGAGGTCGCCCATCTCGTCGTCGGCGATCGTGCGCAGCGTCGCCATGATCACCGCCTCGCCCGGCGCGACACCGAAGGATTCGGCGCCCATCGACGCGTGCGTGACCGTGACCATGGAGAAGCCCGGGCCGAGTTGCCTGCCGCTTCCGCAGGCTTCCAGCGCCGGCATCAGCTCGCAGACCGCCTTCATCGGCGAACGCCCGTCCCACGGGCGCGAGGCGTGGGCTGTGCTGCCGGTCAGCCGGATGCGGATGCCGCGCGAGGCGCAGTTGGCCGGGCCGGCGCCGAGCTTGCCGGTGCCGAACTCGACGTCCGGCGCATTGTGGATGGCGAAGGCCCAGTCGGGCCGGATACCGGCATAGCGGGGATCGGCGACGACCGCCGCTGCACCCGCCCCGTTCTCCTCGGCCGGCTGGAACATCAGGACGACGCGTCCGCTGGTCGGACGCGCCCGCGACAGGATGCGGCCGAGGCCGAGCAGGATCGTCGTGTGGCCGTCATGGCCGCACAGATGCGCCTTGCCCGGCACGGTGGAGCGATGTTCGATCCGGCCGAGTTCCTGGATCGGCAGCGCGTCGAGTTCGGCGCGGAACAGGATCGTCGGCCCGGGCGCGCCGCTGTCGTAGACCGCCGCGACGCCGTGCCCGCCGAGATCGGTCAGGACGCGGTCCGGGCGCGTCGGCGCCAGCATGGCGCAGACCCTCAACGCCGTCTCGCGCTCCTCGCCGGACAATTCGGGATGGCGGTGAAGCTCGTGGCGAAAGGCGATCAACTCGCGCAGGTCTTCGTCCGTCGGTGCCGGAAAAGTCAGTCTGTTTCTCATTTCAGACGGCAGCCCTCAGCAGCATTCCGTAAAGGTCGCGTGGTTCGTCCGGATCGGCGACGAGGTCGAGGGAGGTGAACTGCGCGGTCTCGCCGATCCTGTCGTGAACGTAGCGCAGGGCGGAGAAATCCTCGATGGCGAAACCGACGCTGTCGAAGAGCGTCACCTGCCTCTCGTCGGAACGGCCTTCGGCGGTTCCGGCGATCACGCGCCACAGCTCGGTGACTGGGTGGTCGGCACCGAGCTGCTGGATCTCTCCTTCTATTCGTGTCTGTGGCGGGTACTCGACGAAGATTTCGGACCGCAGCAGGATGTCCCGGTGCAGTTCGGTCTTGCCCGGGCAGTCGCCGCCGATGGCGTTGAGGTGGACGCCGGCGCCGACCATGTTGTCTGTCAGTATCGTGGCGTTCTGCTTGTCGGCGGTGCAGGTGGTGACGATCTGCGCGCCTTCGACGGCCTGCTCGGCGCTCGCGCACGCGACGACCGCCAGTCCGCTGCCGCTCAGGTTCGCCGCGGCCTTGGCCGTCGCGCTCGGGTCGATGTCGTAGAGCCGCACGGTCTCGATGCCGCAGATAGCCTTGAAGGCCAGCGCCTGGAACTCGCACTGGGCGCCGTTGCCGATGATCGCCATGGCGCGGCTGTTCTTCGGCGCCAGGTATTTCGCGGCGACCGCGGAGGTGGCCGCCGTCCGCAGCGCGGTGAGCAGCGTCATTTCGGTCAAGAGCAGGGGATAGCCTGTTTCTACGTCGGCGAGCACACCGAAGGCCGCGACCGTTTGCCGACCCGTTCGCGTGTTCTTCGGATGGCCGTTGACGTATTTGAATCCGTAGCGGGCGCCGTCGCTGGTCGGCATCAACTCGATCACGCCCCCGGCAGAGTGCGAGGCGAGCCGCGGCGCCTTGTCGAACGTCTCCCAGCGGCGGAAGTCGGCTTCGACATAGTCGGCGAGGCCGGACAGCATCCTTTCGACGCCGGTGTCGATGACCAGCTGCATCATGTTCTGAACGCTGACGAAGGGGATCAGGCTGAGAGGACCCGGCGGACTGAGAGGCATCTGGATCCCCTTCCTCGGCCGGAGCTTCCGTGCCGATCGTTGCCGTGCGCGCCATGCCTGTTCGCCCGGCGGCCGCGGAAATGCTCCGGCGACGAGGGCATTATGGCAGGCGGACAGATCACTTCAATATCGCCTCCGCGCATTATTGATAGGCACCGCTTATCAAGCCGCGACAGTCCAACCGACTGAATGCGGCCGCGGGTATCCGCCCGGACTAGCGACCTGCACGGGCCAGCATCGAGAATGCGTCCGCCGAAGGTTGATTTCCCGCATCGTCCCGTCGACATTCGGGACGATCGACGGAACGCCGAAAGGACGATGATGGAGCGTGAACTCATTGCGCCGCTTCCGGGACCGGTTCACGAAATCGATCTCGGGACGCACCGACTGACCTATGCCGACCTCGGCTCCGGCGAACCGGTCTTCTTCATGCATGGCGGGCTGATGGACCACCGCAGCTGGGGCAACCAGCTGCCGCTCGCCAACGCCTTCCGCATGATCCTGCCGGACACGCGCGGGCATGGCCGCAGCACGGGCGCGGACCTGCCGGCAACCTATGCGGCCTTTGCCGATGACGTCGTCGCCCTGATGGACCGGCTCGACCTGCCGCGGGCCGCGGTCGTCGGCTTCAGCGACGGCGGCTGCAGCGCGCTTCACCTCGCCCTGCGTTCCCCGGAACGCCTCACCGGCCTCGTGCTCATCGGCACGCCCCACGATATGGCGAGCTACAATTCCGGCGTCGTCGAGCAAATGCGCGCGATGACCGCCGAGGGCCTCCTCGGTGCGGCGGGGCCGCTGTTGAAGGAACTGGTCGCCAGGCTCCGCGAGCACATGAGCGACGACCAATGGGCCGCCTATTGGCAGCGCGTGGTGAAGGGACTGTGGCTCACGGAGCCCGATCTGCCACTTTCCGCCTTCGCCGACCTGCCGGTTCCGACGCTGATACTCCATGGCGAGAACGAGCTCTCCGTCAGCCGCCGCAGTTCCGAGGAACTCGCCGCCACCATTCCCGACGGCACCCTGCTTTTCGTGCCCGGCGCCGGTCATGCCGCGGCCCAGGAGAACCCCGCTTTCGTCAATGACGCGATCCTGCGATTCCTGCGCCGCTGACCGTCCGCCGGCACGGCGCCGGGATTGCTCGGCCCGGCGGGCGCGCAGGGGATCGGCGGGTTCGTCCAGGGGCGGAGCCGATAATTGCGGCATATCAAGAATGCTGTCACCGCATATTGGACGAATGCAATCACCCCGGACACAATCCCCTGGTCTCAGCCTCTCCAAAGAGTTCCAGCGGTAAAAAACGGGGAAAGGGGCAGCGATTCGAGCAATGGTGTCACTTTTTCGGACGGCATCCGATTTCTCGCGACGGACGGATTTCCGAGGTGCCGGAACGTCGTCGCGGTGGATCGCTCTCGGCCAGCCCGGCAACGTGACGCAGCCCATCGGCGCGGATCGCCGACGCGGCAAGGAGACGGGCTCGCCCACGAGGCGAGAATGTACCAACGAACCAATGGGATGGCTAAGATGAACAAGCTGGGTTTAGGGGCGTACGCAATCGCGGCTCTTCTCACGACGACGGCCGCCGGGTCGGCCTGGGCCGACACCGTGATCACCATCAACACGCCGGAAGTCTTCGGCAGCATGGATCCGGCGAAGATCTCGGACCAGGGCGACTACGCCGCTGCCGTCAACCTCTACGACGCGCTGATGACGGTCGAGGAGGGCGGCAAGCTCGTACCGGAACTGGCGGAGAGCTGGGAAGTCTCGGCGGATGCGAAGGAGGTCGTCTTCAAGCTCCGCGCCGACGCCAGGTTCTCCGACGGCTCGCCGGTCGAGGCGAGCGACGTCGTCTATTCGGTCGAGCGCCTGCTGCGCATCAACCAGGGTCCCGCCAACCTCTTCGCCGGCGTGCTCGCGCCCGGCGCGGTGACTGCGGTCGACGCCAAGACGGTGAAGTTCACCCTGTCGAAGACCTTCGCGCCGTTCCTGGCGACCGTCCCGACCATCTTCATCGTCAACGAGGAGGTCGCCAAGCAGAACGAGGGCGGCGACGACGCCCAGACCTGGCTGTCGACGAACACCGCCGGCGCCGGCGCCTACCTGCTTAAGTCTCCGCCGAGCGGCGCGGGCCTGACCCTCGTGCGCCACAAGGACTACTATGGCGGCTTCAAGGAGCACCCGATCGACGAGGTGCGTTACGTGGTCCTGCCCGACGAGGCCTCCGTCCGCTCGCTCGCCGCGTCCGGCGAACTGACGATGACCAGCGCGTTCCTTGCCCCCGACACCTACAAGGCGCTCGAGGCGATGGGCCGTTTCAACGTCATCACCTTCGACACCGCCACGGCCTTCCTGCTCAAGCTGAACAGCAAGGTGGCGCCGACCGACGACGTCCACATCCGTCGCGCCATCGCACTGGCAACCGACTACAAGACCGTGCGCGAGGTGATTTATCCGGGCGGCGACCTGTCCGGCCCGCTTCCCTCCGCCTTCTCCGAGTTCCTCGCCGAGGACCTTCCGGCGCCGACGTTCGACCTGGAGGCCGCCAAGGCCGAGATCGCCAAGTCGAAGTATGCCGGCCAGAAGATCCCGATCACCCTGGGCTACGTCGCCGGCCTGAAGTTCGAGGAGGAGATCAGCCTGCTGATGCAGTCCAATCTCGAGCAGATCGGCTTCGTCGTCACCCAGCAGGCCGATCCGTGGAACCGGATCACCGAGCTGGCGAGCAAGGCGGAGACGACCCCCGCGGTCAACCAGATCTTCTTCGGCCCGACCTACCCGTCGCCGGACTCCATGTTCTACAGCCAGTATCATTCGGCCTCCGCCGGCACCTGGGCCTCCATGGAGTGGCTGCTGGACAAGGAGGTCGATGCGCTGATCGAGGAATCGCGCAGCAATGCAGATCCGGCCGCGTTGAAGGAGATCTACAAGAAGCTCCAGCACAAGCTCGTAGACGCGCAGTCGGACGTGTTCCTCGTGACGCTCAGGGCGCAGCTCGCCATGGACAAGTGCCTCACCGGCTACCGGTTCGTGCCGATGCAGTCCGTGCCGGCCGACTTCACGCGATACAGCTGGCTCTGCAACTAGCGGTCCGTCACACTGCCGCCCCGCCGGAGGCGGGGCGGCGTTCCAATGCTACCGGCGCCGCATCCTCCCCGGCGCGGGTGGCAGCGGACGCAAGTCGAGGCTATCCTTCGCAGCGTATCCCGGTGGAACAGATCGTTGGAATTCCTGCTCTTCCTCATCCGCCGCATCCTCTGGTCGCTGCTCGTCCTGTTCGGTCTTTCAGTGGTCATCTTCGGTATCGCGCGGGGCATTCCCGGTGATCCGGCGCGCATGGCGCTGGGGCCGACGGCGAGCCACGAACAGGTGGAGGACCTCCGCGAGAAGATGGGGCTCGACCGCCCGCTCGGCGAACAGTACGGGCTGTTCCTCGCAGGGCTAGCCAAGGGCGACCTCGGCCGCTCGCTGCTCACCGAGCGATCGGTCAACGCCGACATCCGCGACACGTTCTTCGCCACGTTTGAACTCGTTCTCGCGACCGTCACCCTGGCTTTCGTCTTCGGCACGCCGCTCGGCATGGCCGCCGCCTACTGGAAGGACCGGTGGCCGGACAACACGATCCGCCTCGTCGCGCTCGTTTCCGCCGTCACGCCGACGTTCCTGGTCGCCCTGCTTCTGCAGATCCTTGCCGGATATGTCCTCCACATCCTGCCGACATCGGGACGGATGCTGCCGTCGATCAGCTTCACGCCCGACATCACCGGACTGATGTCTGTGGACGGGCTGCTCCACGGGCGGTTCGACGTTTTCGGCGAAGCCCTCCGCCATCTCCTGCTGCCCTCCGTCGCGCTCGCCTCGACGGCATTCGGGCAGATCACGCTGACCACCCGCGCGTCCATGATCGACGTGTCGAACCAGGACTACATGGAAGCCGGCCGCGCCTTCGGCGTGCCCGAATGGATCCGCGTGTCGAAATACATGCTGCGGCCTGCCTTCGTGCCGCCGCTCACGATCCTCGGGCTGACCTTCGCCGCCCTCATCGGCAACGCCTTCGTCGTCGAGCAGATCTTCGCCTGGCCGGGAATGGCCTCCTACGGCATCCGCACCATCATGCAGAAGGACCTCAACGCCGTGATGGGCGTGGTGATGGTCTCCGGCGTCTTCTACGTGATGGTCAACCTGGCGATCGACATCCTCGTCGGGATCGTCGATCCGCGCGTGCGCATCAGGGGAGGCCGCTGATGGCCGATGTCGCCGCCAACCCGCCTCCGCCGCGCCGCCTCTCCAATGCCTACCAGAACTGGTACCGGTTCTCGCGCAATCCGACGGCGGTGATCGGCGCGGCGATCGTCGTCCTGTGTGTGCTGGCGGCGATCTTCGCACCGCTGGTCACGCCCTATCCGGAGCATGTCGGCGCGGTGGTGAACTTCCGCGCCCGCCATCTGCCGCCGTCGACGGAATACTGGTTCGGCACCGACAATGTCGGCCGTGACATCTTCACCCGGATGGTGTTCGGCGTGCGCGTCTCCCTGCAGCTCGCCTTCGTCGTCCTGGCCATCGCCGTCCCGGTCGGCACCGCGCTCGGGCTGGCGGCCGGCTATTTCGGCGGCTGGGTCGAGATCATCATCATGCGCCTCACCGACATCGCGCTGGCCATCCCCGGACTCGTCCTGGTGCTCGCGGTGGCGACGGTGCTGAAGCCCGACCTGGTGACGTCGATGGCCGCGCTGGCGTGCCTGTGGTGGACGTGGCACGCGCGGCTGGTCTACGCGATCACCTGCCAGATCCGCACGCAGGAATATGTCGAGGCGGCAGAGACGCTCGGCGCCGGCACGTTCCACATCCTGTTCCGCGAGATCCTGCCCAACTGCGTCTCGGCGCTGGCGATCAAGACCTCGCTCGACTGCGGCTTCGTCATCCTGGTCGGTGCGTCGCTGTCCTTCCTCGGGCTCGGCGTGCAGCCGCCGACGCCCGACCTCGGCACGATGGTCGCGGCGGGCGCGGCATACCTGCCCGACTACTGGTGGGAATCGATCCTGCCCGGTCTCGGCGTGCTGTTCGTGGCGCTCGGCTTCAACCTGCTCGGCGACGGGCTTCGCGACCTCTTCGACGTGCAGGAGGTCCGATGAGCGAAGCCCTGCTCAGCGTCCGCGACGTCTCGGTCGAATTCACCAACTACGGGATTGCCGCCCCCGTCCTGCGCGGTGTCTCGCTCGACGTGCCGGCACACACGCAGGTGGCGCTGGTGGGCGAGAGCGGCTCCGGCAAGACCGTCACCATGAAGGCGATCATGGGACTGCTGCGCGATCCGCCGGCGCGCATCACGGCGGGACAGATCCTCTACGACGGACGCGACCTCCTGACGATGCCGCCGGCCGAGCGGCTGAAGCTGCGCGGAACCTCGATGTCGATGGTGTTCCAGGATCCGATGAGCTCGCTCAACCCGGTCTTCACCATCGCCGACCAGCTCGGCACCATCCTGAAATACGCCGACCGCCGGCTCGGCCGCGGGCGCAGCCGCCGCGAGCGCATGGAGAGGGTCCACGAGGTGCTGGCGCAGGTGCGCATGCGCGACCCGGAGCGCGTCGCCGCTTCCTATCCCATCATGCTGTCGGGCGGCATGCGCCAGCGTGTGCTGATCGCCATGGCGCTGCTCAGCGAGCCGAAGCTGCTGATCGCCGACGAGCCGGGAACCGCGCTCGACGTGACCACGCAGGCGCAGATCCTGAAGCTGCTGAAGGACCTTGTCACGGAGCGCGGACTGGCATTGCTGATGATCACCCACAATCTGGGCGTGGTGCGCGAGACGTCGAGCTATGTCTACGTCATGAGCCGGGGGCAGGTGGTCGAGCACCGGCCGACCGCGGACCTGTTCGCGGCGCCGCGCGAGGAATACACACGCGCCCTCATCGCGGCGGTGCCCAGACTCACCGGCGGCATGCGCCTCGGCACGGCGGAGGCGAGACCGTGAGCCGTCCGATGCTCGAAGTGGTCGACCTGTCGAAGACCTTCCCGATCCGCAACGCCTTCGGCCGCCGGAGCGGCGACGTGAAGGCCGTCGACCGGGTCTCCTTCCGCGTCGAACGCGGCCAGGTCTACGGCCTCGCCGGCGAGAGCGGCTCGGGCAAGTCGACGATCGCCCGCATGATCATGGGCCTGACGGAGCCGACCGGCGGGAACATCCTGCTGGACGGACACAACATCGCCGGCTCCTCCCGCTCGCGCGAGCATCGCGGCAAGGTGCAGATGGTGTTCCAGAACCCCGGTTCGTCGCTCAACCCGCGGCGCACGGCCGGGCAGTCGATCGCCGTACCGCTCGTCGCACACGGCCATTCGCGGGCCGATCGCGCCCGGCGCATCGCCGAACTGCTGGAGATGGTGCAGCTTCCGGCGGATTTCGCCCAGCGCTTCCCGCACGAGCTGTCGGGCGGCCAGAAACAGCGCGTCGCGATCGCCCGCGCGCTGGCGATGTCGCCGCAGCTCGTCGTGCTCGACGAGCCGACCTCGGCGCTCGACGTGTCGGTGCAGGCGCGCATCATCGACCTGCTGGTCGACCTCGGCCGCGAGCTCGGCCTCACCTTCCTGTTCATCTCCCACGACCTCAGCCTGATGCGCAACTTCGCGCAGGTGGTCGGAGTGCTCTACCTCGGCCGCATCGTCGAGAGCGGACCCACGGCGAGCGTCTTCGGGAACCCGCAGCACGACTACACGCGTCTCCTGCTCGCCTCCGTGCCGGTCATCTCCGCGGAGGAGGAGGCGATGCGGCCGGTCGTGCCGCTGATCAACGGGGAAATTCCCACTGCCGAGCAGCTCATCGGGCTCGGGCGGACGCGCGACGCAGCAGATACCTCGATCAAGGGTGCTTGACCATGCGATTCATCGAGACGCACGACCAGCTGCGCGACCTCTACGGCCCCGTCTACGAAAGCGCGGTGAAGAAGGAGCTTCCCCGGCTGGAGGCGCATTCGCGCAACTTCATCGCGCGAAGCCCCTTCCTGCTGATCGGCTCGCAGGACGGGAACGGCCGCGGCGACGTGACGCCGAAAGGCGACAAGCCCGGCTTCGTCCAGGTCCTCGACGACCAGACGATCGCCATTCCCGACCGGCCCGGCAACAAGCGCCTCGACACGTTCGAGAACATCATCCGGAATCCCGGCGTGGGGCTGATCTTCTTCATCCCCGGCATGGACGAGACGCTGCGCATCGACGGAGAGGCGCGGCTGACCGACGACGAGGAGCTGCGCCGGCGCTGCGCGGCGGAAGGCCGGCCGGCGCTCGCCGTCCTCGTGGTCAAGATCCGCTCCCATTACATGCACTGCGCCAAGGCGTTCATGCGCTCGCAGCTGTGGAAGCCGGAAACCTGGCGGCCGCGTTCCGAGATGCCGACGCTCGGCCAGATCGTCCGCGACCAGCAGGACCTGGCGATCACCAGCGAGTCGATCGACGAAGGCCTCGCCGAGGCCTACCGGAAGTCGCTCTGGTAGACGCCGCCATCCCCGCCATGCACATTCTCGAAGGTCTGAAGGCATGATCCGTATCGGAATCGACGTGGGCGGCACCAACACCGACGCCGTCATCATGGACGGCGCCAGGGTGATCGCCGGCGTGAAGTCGTCCACCACCGCAGACGTCATGAGCGGAGTCGTCAACGCGCTGAAGGCGGTGCTCGATGCATCGGCCATGAAGGCGGCCGACATCGACGTCGTCATGATCGGCACCACCCACTTCACCAACGCCGTCGTCCAGCGGCGCGACCTGGCGCCCACCGCCGCCGTCCGTCTCGGCCTGCCGGCCACCGCCTCGCTGCCACCAATGGTCGACTGGCCGGAAGACCTGAAGGCGGTCATCGGCAACCATGTCTTCATGGCGCATGGCGGCAACGAGTTCGACGGACGGCCCATTTCTGCACTGGACGAGGACGAACTGCGCGGCATTGCCGCCGAAATCCGGGCGCGCGGCATCAGGTCGATCGCCGTCACCTCGGTTTTCTCCCCGGTCTCCGGCGAGGCCGAGCGGCGCGCCGGCGAGATCTTCGCCGAGGCCGTGCCGGGCGCGCACGTCACGCTCTCCTCCGAGATCGGCCGCATCGGCATCCTCGAGCGCGAGAACGCCGCGATCATGAACGCTTGCCTGCGCGATCTCTCCGCGCATGTCATCGCCGCCTTCCGCGCGGCGATCGCGGAGTCCGGCATCGCCGGCCGCTTCTACCTGACGCAGAACGACGGCACGCTGATGGACGCCGCCTTCGCCGAGAAGTTCCCGGTGCTGACCTTCGCCTCCGGCCCGACCAACTCGATGCGCGGCGCCGCCTTCCTTTCCGGCGTTGCCGACGCGATCGTCGTCGACATCGGCGGCACCACTTCGGACGTCGGCTCGCTGTACAAGGGATTCCCGCGACAGGCGACGATGGCGGTCGAGGTCGGCGGGGTACGCACCAACTTCCGCATGCCCGACGTTTTCTCGATCGGGCTCGGTGGCGGCTCGCATGTCGTCGACGAGGGCGGCGACGTCCGCATCGGGCCGGCCTCCGTCGGCTACCGGCTGGTGACCGAAGCCCTGATCTTCGGCGGCGCGACGCTGACGACTTCCGACATCGTCGCCGCGGCGGGTCGCGCCGGCTTCGGCGACCGCTCGAAGGTCGCCCATCTGGCCCCGGAATTCCTCGATCGCGCCCGGAAGAAGATGATGGCGATGCTCGAGGATTGCGTCGAGCGCTCGCGACTGTCGCCGGAGCCGCTCCCGGTCATCGTCGTCGGCGGCGGTTCGATCCTCGTCGACGGTCCGATCGGAAGCCTGCAGGTCATAAAGCCCGACCACTTCGCCGTAGCCAATGCCGTCGGCGCGGCCATCGCCCAGGTCTCCGGCGAGGTCGACCGCGTCTATTCGCTGTCCGGGGCGAGCCGCGACGAGGCGCTTTCCGATGCGCGCCGGCGGGCCACCGAGGCGGCGATCGCGGCAGGCGCCGCCGCCGACACGATCGAGATCGTCGACGTCGAGGATGTGCCGCTCTCGTACCTTCCGGGAAATGCGACGCGCATACGCGTCAAGGCCGTAGGAGAACTCGATGTCCGCTGAGAAGGGCTACGTCCTCACGGAAGCCGACCTCTTGCCGCTCTCCATCGGCGCTGCACTGCTCGGCACCGGCGGCGGCGGCAATCCCTATTACGGCATGCTGCGCCTGCGCGAGCTGATGCGCAATGGCGCGGCGATCCGCATCCTGCCGCTCGACGCGCTGCCGGACGACGCCATGGTGGGCACCGTCGGCTCGATCGGCGCGCCGGTGATCGGCATCGAGAAGCCGCCCGAGGGCCGCGAGACCTACAGGGCGATGCGCGCGGTCGAGGAAGCGTGTGGCGTGAAGATGGCCGGGCTGATCGCCGCCGAGATCGGCGGGGCGAACGCCATGTCGCCGATGATCGCGGCGGTCCACGCCGGCCTGCCGGTGATCGACGGCGACGGCATGGGCCGCGCCTTCCCGGAAGTCCAGATGTCGACCTTCTCGATCTACGGCGGCCGCGAGGGGCTGGCCGCGATGGCCGACGACAAGGGCAATGTCGTCGTCGTGCGCAAGGCCGTCAGCGGGCGCTGGATGGAACGCTTCCTGCGCTCCGTGGTCGTCGACATGGGCGCCGGCGCCGGCGCCGCCGGCGCGCCGATGCCGATGAGCTTCCTGCGCGAGGCGGCGATCCCCGCCACCGTGACGCAGGCGATCGAGATCGGCCGGACGGTTCTGGAAGCGCGCGCCGGACGCCGCAACGTCATCGAGCGCGTCGTCGACAAGACCCGCGGCAAGCTGTTCTTCACCGGCAAGATCGTCGACGTGCGCCGTGAACTGAAGGGCGGCTTCGTGCGTGGCGAAGCCGTCGTGTCCGGCATCGACGCTTGCTCCGGATCCGAGGCCCGCATCGCCATCCAGAACGAAAACCTCGTTCTGTGGATCGACGGCCAGGCGAAGATCACCGTGCCGGATCTCATCATGAATCTGGAACTCGATACGGGGGAGCCGATCACGACGGAAATGCTCCGCTACGGCCAGCGCGTCGCCGTGATCGGAATGCCCGCGCACCGCCTGTTGAAGACGCCGAAGGCACTCGAGGTCGTCGGGCCGGCCGCATTCGGCTACCCGGAGCTGACGTTCGAACCGCTCGGCGCGGAACGTTAAGGCCGCCCGCGGAAGGAAGGGGAGGGGGAAGGTGGAACAGGCGGAGCCCGATTTCATCGTCGTCGGAGGGGGATCGGGCGGCAACGTCGTCGCCGCGCGTCTCGTCGAGGCCGGGCACCGCGTGCTCGTGCTGGAAGCCGGCAAGAGCGACCGGCACATGTTCGTCAAGGCGCCCGCCGGCCTCTTCCTGCTCGCCAAGACCGGCCGCAACCTCGTCCACGAGACCAGCCCGCAGGCGCATGCCGGCGGCCGACCGATGTACATCCCGACGGGCTTCACGCTCGGCGGCGGCAGCTCCGTCAACGGCATGATCTATATCCGCGGCCAGCCGGAGGACTACGACGACTGGCGGGCGATGGGAAATGTCGGCTGGGCCTGGGACGACGTGTTGCCCTATTTCCTGAAGGCCGAGAACAACCAGCGTCTGGCGAACGAGGTGCACGGCAATTCTGGCCCGCTGCCGGTCAGCGACCCGACGCACCGGCATGCGCTCAGCAAGGCCTTCCTTCTCGCCGCCCAGCAGGCGGGCCACGCCTTCAACCACGACTTCAACCAGGGCCGGTCGCCGTCCAACCGCCACGGCCAGCAGGGCGTCGGTTACTACCAGACGACTACGCTCGGCGGCGAGCGGGCGAGCACGTCGAGCGCCTACCTGTCGCGCGTCCGCGCCAGCGGCAGGCTGGAGGTCCGCGTCGAATCGCCGGTGGCGCGCATCGTCATGGAAGGCGGTCGAGCCGTCGGCGTCCGCGTCCGCCGCGGCGGCGGCGCCGAGACGGTGGTCAGGGCGCGCAAGGGCGTCGTGCTCGCCGCCGGTGCGCTGGTGACGCCGAAGATCCTGATGCTCTCCGGCATCGGGCCGGGCGGGCACCTGCAGGCGATGGGCGTCCCCGTCGCCATCGACCTTCCCGGCGTCGGCAGGAACATGCACGACCATCTGGAAGTTTTCGTCACCGCCCGCACCAGGGAACCGATCAGCATGGTCGGCGAGAACCGCGGCTTCAGGCGCGTCCGCCACGCGCTCGAATGGCTGCTGTTCCGCCAGGGCATCCTCACCTCCAACATCGTTGAGGTCGGCGGCTTCTTCGACACCGACGGCGATGGCCGTCCTGACGTGCAGATCCACGTCGTGCCGAGCATCAACAGCGACTACGGCCAGGACCCGGCGCCGGGCCACGGCATTTCGCTGGACCCCGGCTTCCTGCGGCCGAAATCGCGGGGCGAAGTCCTCTTGCGCAGCCCCGATCCTGTCGACCACGCGCTCGTCGACCCGCATTTCCTCGAGGCGCAGGAGGATGTCGACGCGCTGGTGCGCGGCGTGCGGCTGAGCCGGGCGATCCTCGCCCGGCCCGGACTCGCCGAACTCGTCTCGGCGGAAATCCAGCCCGGACCCGGCGTCGACGACGACGCGGCGCTGGAACGCTACGTGCGTGCCAACGCCAAGACCGTCTACCATCCCGTCGGCACCTGCCGCATGGGCGCCGATCCGCTCGGCGTGGTCGATGCGCGGCTGAAGCTGAAGGGAACCGACAACGTCTGGATCGGCGACGCCTCGGTGATGCCGCAGATCGTCAGCGGCAACACCAACGCGCCGACCATCATGATCGGCGAACGCGCCGCCGACTTCATCCTGCGCGAGATGGGCTAAACCGGTTCGGCGACGTTTCCGCCGGAAGACCGTCGTTGGCCGGTCGACGAGCGGACGGGCGTATTCCGCCTGCCGAGCGATAGCGACGGTCGACCGGCCAGGCCGTCATTCCATTTGCATGGACTGGAGGGAGCGCTGAACAGTTTGCTCTTGGCAGGCGGCTCAACATTACGTGGCCGGTGTTCCAGCTAGCAGCTCCTTATGCAGGAGGAATGCCACATAGCCTCGCTTTTCCAGACGACCGAGTCGCCGGAGGCGGCACAAACGCAGTTGGTATGAAGTTGGTATATACGAGATCTGGAACTTCCGGAAAGCTCAACAGGCTCGCCTGACCTCAAAAAGAAATCTCTTGTTTATCAGGGGCTTAAATAGTGGCTGGGGAACCTGGATTCGAACCAGGACTAACGGAGTCAGAGTCCGTGGGT
>CALFXR010000137.1 GCA_937958475.1 uncultured Mesorhizobium sp.
ACCGGACCCTCGGGCAGCTTGAAGCCTTTCTTGTCCCACGGCGCGACGGGATCGAGGCCGTTCCTGATCATCGCCTTGGCGGCCTCGATCAGCTTCGCCGGCTCGGCGATCTCGTGGATCAGCCCCATCGCCTTGGCCTTCTGCGGCGACAGGTTCTGGCCCGACGTCAGCATCTGCAGTGCGTCCTGGCCCTTGGCGAGCCTCGGAACACGCTGGGTGCCGCCGGCGCCGGGGAAGATGCCGACCTTGACCTCTGGAAGCGCCATCTTGACCTTGTCGCTGTCGGCGGCGACGCGGCCGTGGCAGGCGAGCGACAGCTCGAAGGCGCCGCCCATGCAGGTGCCGTTGATCGCCGAGACCCAGGGCTTGCCGCAGGTCTCGAGCTTGCGGAACAGCCAGCTCATGCGCCCGGCGCCGTCGAACAGCATCCTGGTCGCGGCCTCGGGGTTGTTCGCCCGCTCCTTCTTGACGATGCCGAGCATCCTCTGGAGCATGGTCAGGTCGGCGCCGCCGGAGAAGCTGTCCTTGCCGGACGTGACGACCGCGCCCTTGATCGCCGCGTCGGCGGCCACCCGGTCGACGATCTTTTCCAGTTCGTCCATCACCTCCTCGGTGAAGACGTTCATCGACTTGCCGGGCATGTCCCAGGTGACGAGGGCGATGCCGTCGGCGTCGGTCTCGACGGTGAAGTTGTTGTAGGTCACTGTTCTTCTCCCTTCGCTCAGACGCGCTCGATGATGGTCGCGGTGCCCATGCCGGCGCCGATGCAGAGCGTGACGAGAGCCGTGTTCAGGTCGCGGCGCTCCAGCTCGTCGAGCACGGTGCCGAGGATCATGGCGCCGGTGGCGCCGAGCGGATGGCCCATGGCGATGGCGCCGCCGGCAACGTTCATCTTGGCGTGCGACACGTCGAAGGCCTGCATGAAGCGCAGCACGACCGAGGCGAAGGCCTCGTTCAGCTCGAACAGATCGATGTCGTCGATCTTCATCCTGGCGCGGGCGAGCAGCTTCTCGGTCACGTCGACCGGGCCGGTGAGCATGATCGCCGGCTCGGAGCCGATGTTGGTGAAGGCGCGGATGCGGGCGCGGGGCTTCAGCCCCATCGACTTGCCGGCCTTCTTCGAGCCGAGCAGGACCGCCGCGGCGCCGTCGACGATGCCGGACGAGTTGCCTGCATGGTGGACGTAGTTGATTTCCTCGACCTCGGGGTGGCGCTGGATGGCGACGGAGGCGAAGCCGCCCATCTCGCCAGGCATCTGGAAGGACGGGTTGAGCGAGGCGAGGCTCTGCATGTCGGTCGAGGGCCGCATGTGCTCGTCGCGGTCGAGGATGGTCATGCCGTTCTGATCCTTGACCGGGACGACCGACTTCTTGAACCAGCCCTTCTCCCAGGCATGGGCGGCGCGCTTCTGGCTCTCGACCGCGTAGGCGTCGACGTCGGCGCGGGAGAAGCCGTACTTGGTGGCGATCAGGTCGGCCGAGACGCCCTGCGGAACGAAATAGGCCGGCAGGCCGACGGAGGGGTCCATGAACCAGGCGCCGCCGGACATGCCCATGCCGACGCGGCTCATCGATTCGACGCCGCCGGCGATGACGATCTCGTCCGAGCCGCCGGCGATCTTGGCCGCGCCGAGATTGATGGCGTCGAGGCCGGACGCGCAGAAGCGCGACAGCTGGATGCCGGGAGCCTTGAGATCGTAGCCGGCCTCGAAGGCGGCGGCGCGCGGGATCACCGAGCCGGCTTCGCCGACGGGGTCGACGCAGCCGAAGATGATGTCGTCGACGGTGCCCGTGTCGAGCCCGTTGCGGTCGCGCACGGCCTCCAGCACCTTGGCGCCGAGACGGACGGCGGGAACCTCGTGGAGCGAGCCGTCCTTCTTTCCGCGGCCGCGCGGCGTGCGCACGGCGTCATAGACAAAAACGTCTGCCATTTCCTTGCTCCGTTTCCTCGTTGCGCCGCGGACCGCGGCGGCAGGTATTGCGTCGGCAGGCGATCAAGCCGGCTCGACAGTGATCTCGGTCTTCACCGAATTGGCAATGAAGCAGGCCTCATGGGCCTGGTGGTGGACCGTTTCCAGTTGCCCGGCCGACGCGTCGCACTCCACCTTCGGGCGAAGCGTCACTTTGGTGATCGAGGTGCGGCCGGCCGCATCGGTCTCCATGATGCCTTCGGCATTGTCCTCGTAGGACGTCACCTCGATCTTTGCGCGCCGGGCGAAATCGAGGAACCACAACATGTGGCAGGACGCGATCGCCGCGACGAACATCTCCTCCGGATCCACCCCGACGGGATTGGAGAAGGGCGCGCGCACGATGTCCGGCGACGCAGACGCCATGATCGTCGTGCCGCCGTCGAAGGCGATCTCGTGCACCCGCGTGTAGCGCCCGAGGGAGAAGTGATCCCCCTCGTCCTGGTTCCAGCGCAGCGTCGCGACGTGCTTCGACATGTGGCCTCAGAGACTCCTGGCGATCAGCAGCTTCATGATCTCGTTGGTGCCGCCGTAGATGCGCTGCACGCGCGCGTCGCGGTACATGCGCGCGATCGGGTACTCGTTCATGTAGCCGTAGCCGCCGTGGAGCTGCAGGCACTCGTCGACGACCTTGCCTTGCAGGTCCGACAGCCAGTACTTGGCCATCGAGGCGGTGACGGGATCGAGTCCCCCGTTCACGTGGCGCTCGACGCAATTGTTGTAGAAGACGCGGCCGATCGTCGCCTCCGTCTTCAGCTCGGCGAGCTTGAACTGGGTGTTCTGGAACTCGAGGATCGACTTGCCGAAGGCCTTGCGCTCCTTGACGTAGTCGATGGTCAGGGCGAGCGCCCGCTCGATCATGGAGATCGCGGTGGTGCCGATCTGCAGGCGCTCCTGCGGCAGCTGCTGCATCAGCTGGACGAAGCCCTGGCCCTCGACATGGCCGAGCAGGTTGGAGGTCGGCACGCGCACGTCGTTGAAGAACAGCTCCGAGGTGTCGTTCGACTTCAGGCCGATCTTGTCGAGGTTGCGGCCGCGCTGGAAGCCCTCCACCTCGTCGGTCTCGACGACGATCAGCGAGGTGCCCTTGGCGCCCCTGGCCGGATCGGTCTTGGTGACGACGATGATCAGGTTGGCGAGCTGGCCGTTGGTGATGAAGGTCTTGGAGCCGTTGATGCGGAAGTGGTTGCCGTCCCTCTCGGCGCGGGTCTTGACGCCCTGCAGGTCGGAACCGGCGCCCGGCTCGGTCATGGCGATGGCGCCGATCAGTTCGCCGGAGGCCATCCGCGGCAGCCACTTCTTCTTCTGCTCCTCGGAGCCGTAGTGGAGGATGTAGGGAGCCACGATGGAATTGTGCAGCGCGATGCCGAAGCCGTCGACGCCGACATGACTGATCGCCTCGATGATGGCGCTCTCATGGGCGAAGGTGCCGCCCGAGCCGCCGTATTGCTCGGGCATGGAAGCACACAGCAGGCCATTCTCGCCCGCCTTCCTCCAGCTCTCGCGGTCGAAGATCTCCGCCTCCTCGAAGGCGTCGTACTTCGGCGCGATCTCCTCTGAGAGGAAGCGCGTGGCCATGTCGTAGAGCATGGCGACGTCGTCCGTGACCCAGCGGGCCTTCGGCAGTTCGAGAACTGATGCGGGGTTGGTCGCCATTACTTCTCCTCTCCCTCCCCCTTGAGGGGAGGGTGGCCGCGCAGCGGCCGGGTGGGGTTGCGGACGAGAGCCTCGGCCTTGTCTTTCACGAGTTGCGCGACGTGCCAGGCACTGTGGATGACATCCGGTTCGTCGATCCTGACCAGCATGAAGCCGAGCGACCGCAGATACGCGTCGCGATTGGCGTCATGTCGCATGGCTGCTTCGGTTTCGTGCCAGTCGCCGTCCACCTCCACGATCAACCCAGCCGACAGACAGACGAAGTCGACGATATAGGGGCCGATCGGCGACTGCCGCCGGAACTTCAATCCGCCTGCCTTCAGGGCGCGCAGTTCGTACCAGAGCAGCGATTCGGCCTTGGTCGCATGGTGGCGATGCGATCTCGCCTTCTGGCGCATTTCCGGGCTGACGCGGGTTCTCGGCATGGCGGCGATCCTCGGGCGGCAGCCGAAAGGATACTGCCGGAGTGCGGCCGAAGCGACCCCACCCGTCCAGCCGCCTTCCGCGGCCGTCCACCCTCCCCTCGAGGGGGAGGGGATCGCTGCGCCCGCCATCGTCAGAACGCCTCCGCCGGAAGCGCCATCATCGATTCGGCGCCCGTCGACAGGCGGGCGAGATGCGCCGAGGTCTCGGGCATGACGCGCTCCATGAAGTAGCGCGCCGTGACCAGCTTCGCCTCGTGGAAGGCGCCGGCGCCCTCGGCGAGCTTCGCCTGCGAGACCTTCGCCATGCGCGCCCACATGTAGCCGAGCGCGACGAGGCCGAAGAGGTGCAGGTAGTCGGTCGAGGCGGCGCCCGCGTTGTCGGGCTTGGCCATGCCGTTCTGCATCAGCCACATCGTGGCCGCCTGCAGGTCGTTCAGCCCCTTCTTCAGCGCCTTTGTGAGCGGCGCCATCTTCTCGTCGGCGCGGTTCTCCTCGCAGAACTCGCCGACTTCCTTGAAGAAGGCCTGGATGGCGCGACCGCCATTGAGGCCGAGCTTGCGGCCGACGAGGTCGAGCGCCTGGATGCCGTTGGCGCCCTCGTAGATCATGGCGATGCGGGCATCGCGCACGAACTGGCTCATGCCGTGCTCTTCGATGTAGCCGTGGCCGCCGAACACCTGCTGCGCCATCACCGCGTGCTCGAAACCCTTGTCGGTGAGCACGCCCTTGATGATCGGAGTCATCAGGCCGAGATGGTCGTCGGCGGCCTGGCGGTCCTTGTCGTCGCCGGAACGGTGGGCGACGTCGGACTTGAGCGCGGTCCACAGGACGAGCGCGCGGCCGGCCTCGTTGAAGGCGCGCATGACCATCAGCTTGCGGCGGATGTCGGGGTGGACGATGATCGGGTCGGCCTTCTTGTCGGGCGCCTTGGGGCCGGTCAGCGATCGGCCCTGGATGCGCTCCCGGGCATAGGCGACGGCGTTCTGGTAGGCGATCTCGCCGATGGACAGGCCCTGCATACCGACGCCGAGGCGCGCCTCGTTCATCATGACGAACATGGCCTTCAGGCCGCCATTCTCCTGGCCGATGAGGAAGCCTTCCGCCTCGTCGTAGTTCATGACGCAGGTGGCGTTGCCGTGGATGCCCATCTTCTCCTCGATCGAACCGCAGGAGACGGCATTTCGCTCGCCCGGATTGCCGTCGGCGTCGAGCTTGAACTTGGGCACGATGAACAGCGAGATGCCCTTCACCCCCTCCGGCGCGCCCTCGATGCGGGCGAGCACCAGGTGGATGATGTTCTCGGCCATGTCGTGTTCGCCGGCGGAGATGAAGATCTTCTGGCCGGAGATCCTGTAGGACCCACTACCGGTCGGGACCGCCTTGGTACGCAGCAGGCCGAGATCGGTGCCGCAATGCGGTTCGGTGAGGTTCATCGTGCCAGTCCAGCGGCCCTCGGCCATCTTCGGCACGAAGGTCTGCTTCTGCTCATCGGAGCCGTGCTCGATGATCGCGGCGATGGCGCCCTGGGTGAGGCCCGGATACATCATCAGCGCCATGTTGGCCGAGGAGAGGTATTCGCCGACCGCGGAATGGACCGTGTAGGGAAGCCCCTGCCCGCCATACTCGGCCGGGATCGCCAGCGACATCCAGCCGCCCTCGCGATACTGGTCGTAGGCTTCCTTGAAGCCCTTCGGCGTGGTCACCGAACCGTCGTCGCGGCGGGTGCAGCCTTCCGTGTCGCCGACCCGGTTGAGCGGGTGCATGACGTTCTCGGCGAGCTTGGCCGCCTCGCCGAGGATGGCCTCGAGCACGTCGGGCGTGGCGTCGGAAAAGCCGGGAAGGTTGCTGTAGCGTTCGTAGCCGAGCACGTCATTGAGGACATACAGCGTGTCCTGGACCGGCGCCTTGTAGGACGGCATTGGGTCTTTCCTCCGAAAACGCGTGTTTCGCGTCCTCCGTAGGAGGACACGACAAAACTATCGGAAAGTCATTTAGCAAATATTGACGTTTGCGTAAACGTCAATTTTTTCCGGTGGGCGAATTTCTCCGGCGGCCGCGGTCCGGAACGCGGGCGAAACGAAGAAGGGCGGCGGCCCGCTTCCGGACCGCCGCCCTTGGATTTGCCGGCGATTCCTCGCCTGGCGACAATGGCCGGTTACTGGCCCGACGACACCTGGCGCTCGGCGAGCACACGACGGACCTGCGCGACGGCTTCCGCGAGGTCGCCGATCGCCTCGTCGATCGCATCGCGCTGCTTGTGCAGCCGGGCGAGCTGCTTCTCCGACTTGTCGAGCGTCATCTTGAGCTGGCGCGCGTTGGTGCCCTTCGGATCGTAGAGGTCGATCATCTGCTTCACGTCGCGAAGCGAGAAGCCGACCTTGCGGCCGAGGAGGATGAGCTTCAGGCGCGCCCTGTCGCGACGCGAATAGAGGCGCGTGGCGCCTTCCCGTCGCGGCGAGATCAGGCCCTTGTCCTCGTAGAAGCGCAGCGCCCGGAGCGTCACGCCGAACGACTTCGCCATTTCGCCGATACGCACGTAGCTGTCGGTCGTCTCTGCGGAAATGTCCATTTCGGCTGCCGCGTTGCCAGCCTCTGACCAGTTGTTTTCCATTGCGCGTTCCCAGCATGCGGCCATCGAAGGCGGCCGCCTCGAACGAAGGCGCCGGGGGCTGCGCTTCGTTCACGGTTTCAAATAGAAAAGAGGCGCGGGTTACACGCCTCTTACGTTTACGTAAGCAAATAGCGGCGGCCCCGGCGCTTTACAAGGGCGTACCGTGCATGCCTCCCATGCAATCCGGCGAATAGTTTCCGCCGCGGTAAGGTTGGTTAACGCCTTGTTTACCACGTTCGGGGAATTGTGGACGCGTCGGTATCCCGTGCTGCTCCGGTTTTGGCTTGTTTCACGGTCTTCCAGGCGGGGGCGAAATCCCCGGGGACGAGAGAAACGTCCTGCCGTGCGTCTCACGGTCGCACCCACCGACGAGGATTTGGCGAGCCGGCCCAGTGCCGGCGCGGTTTGGCAAACGGACGTTTCGATGAACAGCAAGCGGTCCTATCTCGACACTTTGAACGCAGGACGGCCGAGGCGGCAGAGCGTCTCGCTGGAGGAACTGAACCGCTCGCTCCAGAATCTCGAGAGCCGGCTCGACCGTGGCGGAGAACCGGCGCCCGAACGCCGCTATCCGGACCAGGCCGAAGCCTTCGGCCGCCGCGGCTCCGGCTACGAGCAACCGCAGGCAAGGACCTGGGAGGAGCCGAGGCAAGCGACGCGTTCGCAGCCGGGCCAATCCTACCAGACCCTTGCGCGGGATATCGACCGCGTGCGCGGCCAGGAAGAAGGCGCGGCGTCGATCGGCCGCATCGCCGGAGAACTGAAGGGTCTGCGCGAGGAACTCCGCCACCAGATGACGGCGGGGATCCGCCGCGAATTCGACGCGCTGCGCACCGAGATCGGCCGCGCCTACGCCAGCCAGCCCGCCGCGCGCGACGGCGCGGAACTCGGCGCCGAGTTCGAGCGGCTCTCCGACTCCATCCAGCAACTCGCCGAGCGCAGCGACGACCGCGGGGTCGGCATGCTGCGGGAAGAACTCGAACAGGTGAGAGGCGCGCTCGACACGCTGGCGCGCGAGGAGACCGTGCGCTCCGTCGACCGGCGCTGGGACGATTTCGACAAGCGCTGGACGCGTTTCGAGGACAACTACGCGCAGCGCTCGAAGCCGGCCGCCGATCCGGCGCTCGACGCCCTCAACAAGAGGCTCGAACAGATCACGGAAGCGGTGAGCGGACTGCCCGAATCGCTGTCGCTGCGCTCGCTGGAGGAGAAGGTGCGCGTGCTCGCCGGCGCGCTCGATCATTTCGCCAGCCAGCAGGACCAGAAGGGCCATGACACGTTCGCCCTGATCGAGGAGCGCCTCGACGAGATCTCGCGCGCCATCGTGGCCTCGAGCGCCGCGGCAAGCACGCCGCACTTCGATCCCGTGCCGTTCGAACGCATCGAAGCGCGCATCGCCTCGCTGGCGCGACAGGTCGAGGAACTGATCGAGGACCGGCCGGTGGTCGAGGTGATCGCCCGGCTCAACACGCTGGCGCAACAGGTCGACGAGCTCTCCGCCCGCGGCAAGGGGCCCGACAAGGCGATGGAACGCCTCGGCAAGCAGATCGCCGCCGTGGCCGAACGCATCGAGCAGATGCCGGCGACGCCCGACGTCGAGCCGATCCTGCGCGGCATCGAGCAGCGCTTCGACGTCCTGTCGCAGGCGCTCGACCGCCGCCAGGACGCCGCGGTCGAGTACGGCCAGAGCCTCTTCCGCGATCTCGAACAGCGCCTCAACGAGGTCGCCGGGCGGATCGACGCCGGCCGGCCGTCGGTCGACACCGGCCAGGTGATGCGGGAAATCGAGACGCGGTTCATGTCGCTCTCGGAGACCATCGATCGCCGCCAGGGCGACGCCATGGAGCATGGCGAAAACCTGTTCCGCGACCTCGAGCGCCGCCTGGAGCAGGTCGCGTCCCGGCTCGACGAACGGCAGGCGATGCCCGCCTTCGACGACAGCGGCATCATGAGCGCCATCGACGAGCGCTTCGCCGAACTCGCGCGCAGGCTGGAGACGCCGCGCGCCGAACCGAGCGGCGCAGCGATGAAGGAGGTCGAGGCACGGCTGGAGGACATCTCTTCCAGGCTGGAATCGTCGGCCGCCCAGATCGCCATGATCGATCCGGCGATCATCCGCGACCTAGAGGCCCAGGTGGCGGAACTCTCGGCGCACCTGGCGCGGCCGAGCGTGCCGCTTCCCGAGCGAGAGGATATCTCGCCCCGCCTCGAGGAGATCGAGCGCTCGATCGCGGCCAGCAGGGACAGCGTCCTCGAAGCGGCACGCGAAGCAGCCCAGCAGGCGGTCGCCAGCTTCCCCTCCGGCGGCGGCGCTGAAGCCTCGGCCGTCGCGGGTCTCGCCGATGACCTCAAGGCGCTGGAAGCGTTGACCCGCCGTTCCGACGAGCGCAACACCAAGACCTTCGAAGCGATCCACGACACGCTGCTGAAGATCGTTGACCGCCTCGGATCGATCGAGCAGGAGACGGAAGCGAAGCCCGCCGCAGCCGCGACCGCGTTCGTTCCGCCGCCTGCCGCGGCTGCATCCATGGTGCGTGTCGACGAAGCGCCGTCGATCGAGACCGATGACGCCTTCCCGCCGATCGACGCGGAACCTTTCGGCACCGGTCCGGCGCCGCGGCGCAGTCCCGCCGAAGCGGCCGCGGCAGCCGCCGTGGCGGCGATGGGCTCCGACGAAGGCGAAGGCACCGAACAGCCGCGGCGCGTGCGCTCGATGCTGGGCGGCCTGACCCGCGCCTTCACCGGCCGCAAGGCCAAGCAGGAGCCCGTTCTCGCCGGCAACGCCGACCCGGAAGCGACCATGGCGCCGCCGAGCGTCGAACTCGACCAGCCGCTCGATGCCAAGATGGCCAACCGGCCTCTCGAGCCCGGCTCGGGCACGCCCGACGTCGACGCGATCATGAAGCGCGTGCGCGGCGATCGCCCGCAGGCGGGCCGTCAGGGCGAAGCGGAGACGGCGCGGTCCGACTTCATCGCGGCAGCGCGCCGCGCCGCACAGGCCGCGGCGGCCGAGGCGGGCACCATCAGGCGCAGCGTCCAGAGCGACGACGTCAAGAAATCGGCCGGCATCGGCGAGCTCCTGCGCAGCCGGCGCAAGCCGATCCTCATGGGCGCGGTCGCCATCATGCTGGCGCTGGCCGGACTGCAGCTCGGCAAGGCATTCTTCGCCGGCGATCCGCAGGTGGCCGACCGCGGAGCCGAGCCCGCCGGGCTGAACATGGCGGCGCAGAACGCGCCGGCGCCGATGGCCGACGCCACAGGAGACGGCGCGGCGAAGGCGGCGATGGACGAAGCTCCGACCGAGACCGTGACCGTCGCCGATGCGCGCCCGGCACGGGCTTCGGCGGCGGACGCCGAACCGGCGGAAACGGCCTCGATACCCGCTCAGGCGAAGGTCGACGTTGCCGCGCCGGCCGACGGCGGCGAACAGGTAGCCTCGGCGCCTGCCGCCGCCCAGGAGGAGATCACCGGATTCGAGCCGGTTCCGGCAGATGCAGGGCCGGCCGCGCTGCGCGAAGCCGCCGATTCCGGCGATCCGAAGGCTCTGTTCGAAGTCGGCTCCCGCTATGCCGAGGGCCGCGGCGTGAAGACGGACATGGCCGCGGCGGCGAAATGGTACGAACGTTCGGCCGAGCTGGGCCTCGCGCCGGCGCAGTACCGCATCGGCAATTTCTACGAAAAGGGAACCGGGGTCGAGCGCGACATCGCCAAGGCGAAGACGTGGTATCAGCTGGCGGCCGAGCAGGGCAATGCGAGCGCCATGCACAACCTCGCGGTGCTCTATGCGATGGGTGCAGACGGCGTCGCCGACAACGACTCCGCGGCCCGCTGGTTCGTCATGGCGGCCGAACTCGGCGTGAAGGACAGCCAGTTCAATCTCGGCATCCTCGCGGCGAAGGGCGTCGGCGTTCCCCAGGATCTCGAGGAATCCTACAAGTGGTTCGCGCTCGTCGCCAAGACCGGCGACCGCGACGCGGCCGCCAAGCGCGACGAGGTCGCTAATGCGCTGCGGCCGGAACAGCTGGCCAAGGCACGCGCCGCGGTGGAGCTGTGGAAGCCGAAGTCCGTCGATCCGGAATCGAACGTCGTCGAGATCCCCGAGGGCTGGGATGACAGCGGCACCAAGACCGCCAGCATCGACATGAAGAAGGCGGTCGCCAACATCCAGAAGATCCTCAACAAGAACGGCTACGAGGCTGGCGGCGCCGACGGCGTCATGGGCGAGAAGACGAAGAACGCGATCATGGCCTTCCAGACCGACAACGGCCTCGAGCCGACCGGGGTGATCGACGAGAAACTGGTCAAGCTGCTCCTGGAAAAGAAGTGATCGAAGGGCAGCCGAACGGAGCGTGACGGACAGGCGGGGCTTCCCGCCTGCGCCATTTTAACCTCGCGCCGCAAAGCCGTTTGACTTCGCCGTCCGGTCGGCCCAAGAACGGCCTGATTTTCCGGGCAAGTGCCTATAGGGGAAGAGGTTTCCGGGATCGGGCAGGCATGCCCGAAAAAGAGTCGAGCAAGACGGGTGGGCATCTATCTCCCGATAGCGGAAATGTCGGTCAACGTCTTCGTCCTGCTGGCGATGGGCGCAGCGGTCGGCTTCCTGTCGGGCATGTTCGGCGTCGGCGGCGGATTCCTCATCACGCCACTGCTGATCTTCTACAACATTCCCCCCGCCATTGCGGTTGCGACCGGCGCGAACCAGGTCATCGCCTCCTCGTTCTCCGGAGCTCTTGCCCACTTCAAGCGCGGCACGCTCGACGTCAAGCTCGGCACCGTCCTGCTGCTCGGAGGTATCGCCGGGTCCTCGGTCGGCGCCTATGTGTTCGCGCTTCTGCGCAGGCTCGGCCAGCTCGATCTGTTCATCTCCATCTTCTACGTCGTCTTCCTCGGCATCGTCGGCGGGCTGATGCTCGTCGAGAGCGTCAACGCCATCCGCAAGGCGCGCGGCGGCGCGGTGCAGCCGATCAAGAAGTCGGGCCAGCACAACTGGATTCACCGGTTGCCGCTGAAGATGCGGTTCCGCACATCCAAGCTGTTCGTCAGCGTCATACCCGTCATCGCCATCGGCGTCGGCATCGGCTTCCTCGCCGCCATCATGGGCGTCGGCGGCGGCTTCATCATGGTTCCGGCGCTCATCTACCTGCTCAAGGTACCGACCAACGTCGTCGTCGGCACATCGCTCTTCCAGATCATCTTCACCGCCGCGTTCACGACGATCGTCCATTCCACGGCCAACCAGACGGTCGACGTCATCCTCGCCTTCCTGTTGATGGTCGGTGGCGTCGCCGGAGCGCAGTACGGCGCGAAGGTGGGCCAGAAGCTGCGCGGCGAACAGCTGCGCGCCCTGCTCGCCATGCTCGTGCTGGCGGTGGCGCTGCGCCTCGCGTTCGACCTGTTCGTGCCGCCGCAGAATTTCTACTCGCTGACCTCGCTTGGCCGGAGCTGACCGGTGACGCCGCTCCGCGCCTTCCTCGCACTGATCTCGATCGCCCTGCTCGCGGGTTCCGGACCGGCACGATCGCAGGCGCAGGAAGGCAATCCGGAAAAGATCGAGATCGGCCTCTCCACGGACCTCGTCGCCATCACCGCCGACTTCTCCGGCGCCGACCTGACCATCTTCGGCGCGCTCGACAACGCCGACCCTCTGATCAACCGGCAGGGGCGCTACGACGTGATCGTGGTGCTCGAAGGTCCGGCGCGTCCGGTCGTCGTGCGGCGCAAGGACCGCGTCTTCGGCGTGTGGATGAACACGGTGGCGGAAACCTTCGTCAACGTGCCGGTCTCCTATTCGCTCGCGACGACGCGGCAGATGCAGGACATCACCGACGCCAACAACTACCGTCAGCTGTCGCTCGGTGCCGAAAACATCTACGTAGAACCGCTCGATCGCACGGAGGCGCCGGCGACGATCGAGGAGTTCACGCGGGCGTTGCGCGACCGCAAGAAGGCGTCCGGCCTCTACAGCGAGCGCATCGGCGGCGTCCAGTTCCTCTCGCAGAACCTGTTCCGCGCCACCGTTTCCCTTGCGCCGAACATTCCGGTCGGCACCCACAAGGCCCGCGCCTTCCTGTTCCGCAACGGCGTCTTCATCATGGAGACCTCGGCGCAGCTCGCCATCGTCAAGTCGGGCTTCGAGCAGTGGATCTTCCGCTCGTCACTCGACTACGGCCTCTTCTACGGCATCTTCGCCGTGGCGCTGGCGATGCTGACCGGCTGGCTCGGCCGCATCGTCTTCCGCAGGGACTGAGGCGGTGGCGGGGCCCTTCGACGCCGAGCGGACGGACGGAGACGCGGCCTCGGCGGCCAACCGTACCGCCGTGTGGCTCGGACTGCTCGGCGCCCTGCTCTTCCTGGTCCTGTCGCTGTGGCTCGCCGGGATCGCCGTCGACCATCCCTGGCGGACGACGACCATCCTGTTGCTGACGCAGTATGCGGCCGTGGTGCTGTCGTTCCTCGGCGGCATCCGCTGGGGACTGGCGATACGCCAGGCCGGCCCGGCGCGGACGCTGGACCTTGCCATGACGGTGCTGCCGCCGCTGGTCGCCTGGGCGAGCCTGTCGGTGCCCCTGCCCTACACCTTCGCCGTCCTGGCGGCGGCCTTTGCCGCTCACGGCGCCTGGGATGCCTTCGCCGTCCACACAGGCGCGGCGCCGCACTGGTACGGACGATTTCGCGGCTGGCTGACGGCCGTGGTGGTGGCAGCGCTCGTGATGGCCTTCCTGGCGACGGGCTGACGTCGTCTCAGCCGACCAGGTTGGCGAAGCGCACCGCATAGACGCGGTCGCGGCCGAGCATGTGCGCGACCAGGCTTTGCCTGTCGAACAGCGCGGCGAGTGCCCGATGCCCCAGGTCGAGCCCGCCCGTCATGACGCCGAAGGCGGGCATGACCATGCGCGTGCCGTCGGAGGCGAAACAGGCGCGGCGCACCGACCTGTCGCGGCGGCGCACCGTCGCCGCCGGATGCAGGTGGCCGGCGACTTCGCCGGCGACCGCGACGGCCGACGGCTCGTGGCGGAAGGCGAGGCCGGCGAAATGCAGTTCGTCGGCCGATATTCCGGGCAGTCCGACGGCGCCGTCGGGATCGTGGTTGCCGTTGATCCAGATCCAGTCGCGGCCGTGCGCCATCGCGACGATCCTGTCGCGGAAGAGATCCGGCAGCAGCGCCGCACCGACGCGGTCGTGGAAATTGTCGCCGAGCGAGACGACGACGCGCGGGTCGTAACGGCCGATCACGGCGTCGAGAATGGTGAGCGTCGAGAGCGTGTCGTAGGGCGGCAGCAGGCTGCCGCGGCGGGCGAAGGCGGCGCCCTTCTCCAGATGCAGGTCGGAGACGACGAGCGTGCGCGTGTCGGGCAGGTAGAGCGCGCCGAACGGATCGCAGACGGCTTCCACCCCCGCGACCGCCGTGCGCGAGGCCGCATTCGGTTCCAGCGGGACGTCTGCCGTCGCCAGTGCGAGCCTGTTCCTGCCGGTCACGCGTACCCTTCCCCGTTCATCCCATGGCCTCGGCAACGAGGTCGTCCGCCGCCTCGGCGAGAAGCGTGTCCTGCGCCTCGCCGGCGACCGATTCCTTGCCGATCTCGAGCATGATCGGCACCGCCAGCGGCGAGATGCGGTCCAGCGCCTTATGCACGATTCGGCCGCGCACGCGGGAGAGCATCTCGGCAAGTCTCCTGACATCGAGCAGGCCGCTCGCGGCATCGGCGCGGGTCGCCTGGAGGAGGATGTGGTCGGGCTCGTGGGTCCTGAGCACGTCGTAGATCAGGTCGGCCGAGACCGTCACCTGGCGGCCGGTCTTTTCCTTTCCCGGATGGCGCTGCTCGATCAGGCCGGAGATGACGGCGCAGTTGCGGAAGGTGCGCTTCAGGAGCCAGCTCTCGGCCATCCAGGCGTCGAGGTCGTCGCCGAGCATGTCCTCGTCGAACAATTGCCCGAGCGACGGCGTGCCGCGGCGGAAGAGATGGCCGAGGTCCTCGAGCGCCCAGACCGACAGCGCGTAGTCGGTGGCGACGAATCCGAGCGGCCGTGCCCCCGCCCGCTCCAGCCGGCGGGTCAGAAGCATGCCGAGCGTCTGGTGCGCCAGCCGCCCCTCGAAGGGATAGGCGACCATGAAGAAGCGGCTGCCGCGCGGAAACGTCTCGACGAGGAGGTCGCCGCGCTTCGGCAGGACGGACTTGTCCTTCTGGATGCGCAGCCAGTCGGCGACCTGCTCGGGCAGCACGCCCCATTTGCGCGGATCGGCGAGCATCGCCCGCACCTGATCGGCGAGGTAGGTCGACAGCGGGAACTTGCCGCCGGCATAGACCGGCACCTTGGCGTCGAGCCCGGCGCCATTGGAAACGTAGCACTCGCTCTCGCGGATGCCCTCGAAGCGCAGCACCTTGCCGGCGAAGAGGAAGGTGTCGCCGGGCGCCAGCGTCTCCAGGAAGTACTCTTCGATCTTGCCTAGCACCGGCCCGCCGCGCGAGGCGGCGCCGCGCCCGCTGCGGACGTAGCGGACGGCGAGCATCGGCGATTCCACGATCGTGCCGACGTTCAGCCGGTACTGCTGGGCGACCTGCGGATTGGAGACGCGCCACAGCCCGTCCTTCGTCGGGCGGATGCGCGCGTAGCGCTCGTAGGTCCTCAGCGCATAGCCGCCGGTGGCGACGAAGTCGACTATGCGGTCGAAGTCGCGGCGCGCCAGGCCGGCATAGGGCGAGGCCGAGCGCACCTCCTCGTAGAGCACGTCCGCCGAGAACGGCGCGCCGCAGGCGCTGCCGAGCACGTGCTGGGCGAGCACGTCGAGCGCGCCGTCGACCAGCGGCGGCGTGTCCTGGGCGCCGAGATAGTTGGCGTCGAGCGCGGCGCGGCATTCGAGCACCTCGAAGCGGTTGGCCGGCACCAGGATCGCCTTCGACGGCTCGTCCATGCGGTGGTTGGCGCGGCCGATGCGCTGGGCGAGGCGGCTCGCCCCCTTCGGCGCGCCGACATGGACGACGAGATCGACGTCGCCCCAGTCGATGCCGAGGTCGAGCGTCGAGGTGGCGACGATGGCGCGCAGGGTACCGGCCTCCATCGCCTTCTCCACGCGCCGGCGCTGGCCGACGTCGAGCGAGCCGTGATGCAGTGCGATCGGCAGGCTGTCCTCGTTGATCCGCCAGAGCTCCTGGAAGAGGAGCTCGGCCTGGCTGCGCGTGTTGACGAAGAGCAGCGTCGTGCGGTGCTTGCGGATCGCCTCGTAGACTTCGGGGATGGCGTAGCGGGCCGAATGGCCGGACCACGGCACGCGCTCGCGCGAGTCCAGGATGGAGATCTCGGGCTTCGCCCCGCCCGAGACGGTGATGACCTCGGCGAGACCGCCGGGCGGGTTCTGCGGCACCAGCCAGCGGCGCAGTTCGTCGGGTTCGGCGACGGTGGCGGAAAGGCCGATCGCCTGGAGCGACGGCACGAAGCGCCTCAGCCGGGCGAGGCCCAGCGCCAGAAGGTGGCCGCGCTTCGAGGTGACCAGCGAATGCAGCTCGTCGAGCACCACATAGCGCAGGCCGGCGAAGAAGCGCGACGCATCGGCCGAGGAGATCAGCAGCGCCAGTTGCTCCGGGGTCGTCAGCAGGATGTCGGGCGGGACGAGCTTCTGCCGCTGGCGCTTGTGCGCCGGCGTGTCGCCGGTCCTGGTCTCGATGGCGATGGGCAGCGCCATCTCGGCGACGGGCTTGGCGAGGTTGCGCTCGATGTCGACGGCGAGCGCCTTCAACGGCGAGATGTAGAGCGTGTGGATGCCGCGATGCGCCTCACCCGGCCGCCGCTTCGGCCGCTCGGCGAGATCGGTCAGCGCCGGCAGGAAACCGGCCAGCGTCTTGCCGGCCCCGGTCGGCGCGATGAGCAGGACGGACTTCCCCTCCTGGGCGCGCGAAAGCAGGTCGAGCTGATGGGCGCGCGGCGCCCATCCCTTGGACGCGAACCATTCGAGGAACGGCCGCGGCAGGCGGGCGGGGAGCGACGCGGGATCGAGGGCAACGAGTTCCGACACGACGGCAGACGTAGCGCGGCGGCGGCGTGGCGCCAAGCGGGAAAGCGAACAAAAGGGGATCGGCCAAGCCGGGAGCCATGCCGCCTTGGATATCCCCCGCCCTATCTTTTCTCCGCAACGACGATCAGGCCTTCCACCGGTTCGCCGCGGTCCATGCGGATCTTTGCGGCTTCGAAGGAGGCGACGGCAAGGCCGGCCGCGTCGAGCAGGCGGAGGACGTAGGCGTCGGAATGGGCATAGCGACGCGACGCGCGAAGGACGACGTCCTCGGGGCCGTGATGCCGCTCGACAGAGAAGGCGAAAAGGCCGGCGGGTTTGAGCCATTTCGCGACGCGGGCGACGATGCCGTCGAGACTGCCGAGATACATGAAGACGTCGGCGGCGGTGACGAGGTGGGCCGAGGCGGGTTCAAGATCGAGTTCTTGCAGGTCCGACTTGACGAGACGGTCGTAGCAGCCGCGCGCGGCGGCCTTCTTCAACATCGCCGTGGAGATGTCGTGACCTTCGAGCATGCCGGCGAGCGGGCGCAGCCGCTCGCCCATCAGCCCGGTGCCGCAGCCGATGTCGATGGCCCGCTCGAAGCGGCCGTGGCCGTGGCGGGCGATCGCCCCGGCCAGGAGCTCCGGCACGCGATAGGCCAGCTTGCCGACCAGGGAGGCATCGAAGTTGCCGGCATACTGGTCGAACAGTTCCTCGACGAAGGCCGAGGGCGGCACGGCCGACACCGGCGCCTCGCCGGCCAGCTCCAGCTTCAGGGCGGCACCCGTCCTGTCTTCCGGATCGAGCTTCAGCGCCATGCGCCAGGCCTCGGCGGCGGCGGGAAGCGCGCCCGCCGCCTCGTGCATCTCGCCCAGCCGGAACCAGCCGAGCACCCAGCCGGGAGCGAGTTCCAGCGCGCCGAGCATGATCTCGGCCGCGGCCGCGTGGTCGCCGGAGGCGAACAGCATTTCGGCATAGTCGGCCCGCCGGTCGGCGAGGAGATCGCCCGAGGCGCGCGGCAAGGATGTCAAGGAAGCCCCCTGAAAAGGATGCGCGCCTATAGCGCCTGTCAGCTATGTCGGGCAACGGCCTTTCCGCGGTCCGCAGAATCCCTATCTTCCGGGAAGAATGCGCGCCTCCGACCTGCTCCATCCCCGCCCCGAAGGGCTCTACTGCCCGGCCGGCGACTTCTACATCGATCCCGTGCGGCCGGTGGCGCGGGCGCTGATCACGCACGGCCATTCCGACCACGCCCGGCCGGGGCACGCAAACGTGCTGGCGACGCGCGAGACGCTCGACATCATGGGCCTCCGTCTCGGACCCGGCTTCGCCGGCGCGACGCAGGCCGTACCGCTCGGCGAGACGGTGACGATCGGCGATGCGACCGTCACCTTCCACCCCGCCGGCCACGTGCTCGGCTCGGCGCAGATCGCCGTCGAGCGCGGCGGCGTGCGAATCGTCGCGTCGGGCGACTACAAGCGGCAGCCGGACTCGACCTGCGCGGCCTTCGAGCCGGTCGCCTGCGACGTCTTCATCACCGAGGCGACCTTCGGCCTGCCGGTCTTCCGCCACCCGCCGGCCGGTGACGAGATCGCCGGGCTGCTGCGTTCGGTGGAACAGTTTCCCGAGCGCGCCCACGTCGTCGGCGCCTACGCGCTCGGCAAGGCGCAGCGCGTCATCCGGCTGATCCGCGACGCCGGCTACGACCGGCCGATCTATCTCCACGGCGCGCTGGAGAAGATCAGCGCCTATTATGAAAGCGTCGGCGTCGATCTCGGGCCGCTGGAGCCGGCCACCGTCGACCGATCTGCCAAGGGCGACTTCGCCGGCGCCATCGTGGTCGGCCCGCCTTCGGCCTTCGCCGACCGCTGGGCGCGGCGCTTTCCCGATCCGATCTCGTGCTTCGCCTCGGGCTGGATGCGCATCCGCCAGCGCGCCCGGCAGGGCGGCGTCGAGCTGCCGCTGATCATTTCCGACCATTCCGACTGGGACGAACTCACCGGCACGATCAAGGAAACCGGCGCCGGCGAGGTCTGGGTGACCCACGGCCGCGAGGAAGCGCTCGTGCGCTGGTGCCAGCTGGAAGGCATCGCCGCGCGGCCGCTCAACCTCGTCGGCTACGAGGACGAGGGGGATTGATGGACGATCGCGCCGTGCCAGCGTTTCCCTCCCCCTCGAGGGGAGGGTGCCGAGGGAAGCGAGGCGGGTGGGGTCCTCTCCGCATTGCTCGACACGGAAGGATCGTCGAGCGCTCCCGCGGCGACCCCACCCGTCCGATCGCCTGCGGCGATCGTCCACCCTCCCCTCGAGTGGGAGGGAAAGGCACCCCATGAACCGCTTCGCCGAACTCCTCGACCGCCTCGTGCTGACGCCGTCGCGCAACGGCAAGCTGACGCTGCTCCGCGACTACTTTCGCGACACGCCCGATCCCGACCGCGGGCTGGCGCTGGCGACGATCACCGGCGACCTCTCGATCGCCGCGGTGAAGCCGGCGATGCTGCGCGCGCTGGTGACGGAGCGCATGGACCCGATCCTGTTCGGCTATTCCTACGATTATGTCGGCGACCTCGCCGAGACCATCTCGCTGGTCTGGCCGGAGCCGGCCGACGCGCCGCGCGCCAACGCGGTGCCCACGCTCGGCGACGTGGTGGCACGCCTGCAGGCGGCGAGCCGCTCGGACGGGCCGACGGTGGTCGCCGGCCTGCTCGACCGCCTCGACGTCCCGGCGCGCTTCGCCGTCATCAAGCTGGTGACCGGGGGCTTGAGGATCGGCGTCTCGTCACGGCTGGCCAAGCAGGCGCTGGCCGATCTCGGCAAGGTCGACGTCGCCGAAATCGAGGAGCTGTGGCACGGGCTGGAACCGCCCTATGCCGCGCTGTTCGCCTGGCTCGAAGGTCGCGCGCCGAAGCCCGAGAAGGGCGCGCGCGCCCTGTTCCGGCCGGTGATGCTGTCCAATCCGGTCGGCGATGGCGATCTCGACCGGCTCGATCCGGCCGCCTACGCGGCCGAGTGGAAATGGGACGGCATCCGCGTCCAGGTCTCGGCCGAAGGCGGGCTGAGGCGGCTCTACTCGCGCACCGGCGACGACATCTCCGGCGCCTTCCCCGACCTCGTCGAGGCGATGGACTTCGACGGCGTCGTCGACGGCGAGCTCCTGGTCGGACGCCCGCCGGAATGGACCGGCACCTTCTCCGACCTGCAGCAGCGGCTGAACCGCAAGACGGTCGCGGCGAAGATGCGCGCCAAATACCCCGTCTTCGTGCGCTGCTACGACCTGCTCCAGGCGGCGGACGAGGACCTGCGCGGGCTCGGCTTCGGCGCGAGGCGGCTCCGACTCGAGCGGTTCGTCGAAACGCTCGATCCCGAGCGCTTCGACCTGTCGCCGATGGTCGCGTTCGACGACTGGGCCGATCTCGACCGGCTGCGCAAGGCGCCGCCGCACCCGGTGGTGGAAGGCGTGATGATCAAGGAGCGGCGCTCGCCCTATCTCGCCGGGCGGCCGAAGGGGCCTTGGTTCAAGTGGAAGCGCGATCCCTACACGGTCGACGCCGTGCTGATGTATGCCCAGCGCGGGCACGGCAAACGATCGAGCTACTATTCGGACTACACGTTCGGCGTCTGGTCGGGGCCGGAGGCGACGCCGGAGCTGGTTCCCGTCGGCAAGGCCTATTTCGGCTTCACCGACGAGGAACTGCGGCAGATCGACAAGTTTGTGCGCGACAACACGATCGAACGATTCGGGCCGGTCCGCTCGGTACGCGCCGACCGGCAGAACGGCCTCGTGCTGGAAGTGGCCTTCGAGGGGCTGAACCGCTCGCAGCGGCACCGCTCGGGCGTCGCCATGCGCTTCCCGCGGATTTCGCGGCTGCGCTGGGACAAGCCGCCGGCCGAAGCCGACCGGATCGAGACGCTGCAGGCGCTGCTCGACTGACGCGGCGGCCGTTCACCCGGCCCGAACGCGCTCGCCCCGGGCTCACTCGGCAGGCGAGGCCTTGATCTCGTAGACGTCGATCGCCTTGCCCCCGCCGCCGATGTCGGAAACGATGGCGATCGTGCCGGCGGCGCCGGGCTGCTTTTGCGGGAACGCGACCTCGAAGAGGAAGTCGCCGCGCTCGTAGCCGACCGCGTAGCGCTTGCGGCCGCAGCCGCCGAGTTCGCCGAAATTGCACGAGATCGAGATCTGCGTTTCCTTGCCTTCTTCGGCGCGGGCGACGATGGCGAAGACGACACGCTTGCCGGCGAGCCTCTCCAGCACTCCCTGGCCGACGTCGAAGACGACTGCGGCGTCGGAGTTGGAGCGGATGCGCAGGAACGCGCCGGTGTCGTCGCTCATGGCGGCCGCCTCGGTGCCGCCCGGCGCCGCCACGGTGGACGCGTCGGCGGGCGAAAAGACGCCGATCCAGTCGCGCTGGTCCGCCGTTCCCGGCAGCGAAGGGGCCCCGATCGGCTCCTCGTCGGGGTCGAAGTCTTCTTCCGCCGCAACCTTCGGCGGATTGGGCACGCTGGTATCGATCTCGGCCAGCGACTTGAACAGCCCGGTGGACATGCCCCACCAGATGCCGGCGCCGATGGCGGCGGCCAGCGTGACGACGACGAACATCGCCGCAAAGGGCCTGCGGCGCCTGGAGTCGACGACGCGCCCGGCCTGGGCCGGCACGGCGGCCTCGGCGCCTGCGACCGGCGCGGCGCGCTCGGCCTGCGGGTCGAACTCGGGCGGCTCCGGCAGGGCGGGGGCGAACTTGGAGCGCTGGGCGGGGCCGGGCGCGACAGACGGCTCGGGCGCAGCCGGCCCGGCGCGGGAGCCGTCGCCGAGAGACACGGACGGCGCCGCCGTGGCGGCGGCGGGGGTCGCGCCGGCGCGCGGCCCGGTGGGCTCGATGCGCACTTCGCCGAGCGCGCGTTCGGCGGCGCGCACATCCGGCGAGACGGCGGGCGCGGCCGGAAGGTATTCGGACTCGATCTCGGTGATCTTGGACTGGAGGTTCTTGCGCCGGTTGATCGCCGTCTCGACCGTGACGTGCGGATTGGCCTTCAGCGCCCTTTCCAGCGCGGCGAACGCCGAACGGTAGACCTTCTCGCGGAATGCGCGATCGGAGGCATCGCCCTTCTCGAAGGCGTTGCGGATCGCGGTTTCGATCACGTCCAAGCGCGGTCCCCCTCGGGCTCCAACATGCAGTCCCCTGCGATCCCTATCCGCCCAGGCGGACACGATCAACGGCCTCGCCCCTTCATACCATGCTCCCGGCGGTTGAAAACGTCCATTGTTTCAAGGGTATCGGTTCCCCCAAAAGAGCCGCGCGGCGGCGGCGGGCGGCGGAATTGCCGATTGCAGCCATCGGCCGATCTGCTAGAGAATGACGTTTACGCTAACGTCAATCACAGCGAACCCTCCATGGCCCTTCCCGACATCCTCAGGCGCAACCTCCGCATTCCCGTCGTCGGCTCGCCGCTTTTCATCGTCTCGCACCCGCCGCTGGTGCTGGCGCAGTGCAAGGCGGGCGTGGTCGGCTCGTTCCCGGCGCTCAACGCGCGGCCGGAGGCGCAGCTCGACGAATGGCTGGCGCAGATCACGGAAGAACTCGCCCGGCACGACGCCGCCCATCCGGAGCGGCCGGCAGCGCCCTTCGCCGTCAACCAGATCGTGCACAAGTCGAACACCCGCCTGCAGCACGACCTCGAAATGTGCGTGAAATACAGGGTGCCGGTGGTGATCTCCTCGCTCGGCGCGCTGGAGGAGGTCAACCAGGCGATCCATTCCTATGGCGGCATCGTGCTGCACGACGTGATCCACGACCGCCATGCGCGCAAGGCGATCGAGAAGGGCGCCGACGGGCTGATCGCGGTGGCGACGGGCGCGGGCGGCCATGCCGGGACGCTGTCGCCCTTCGCTCTGGTACAGGAGATCCGCCAGTGGTTCGACGGACCGCTGCTTCTGTCGGGCGCCATCGCCAATGGCGGCGCCGTGCTCGCCGCGCAGGCGATGGGCGCGGACATGGCCTATATCGGCTCGCCCTTCATCGCCACGACGGAAGCGCGCGCGGTGGACGAGTACAAGGCGATGATCGTCGCATCGAAGGCCGCCGACATCGTCTATTCGAACCTGTTCACCGGCGTGCACGGCAACTACCTGAAGGGCTCGATCCGCGCCCAGGGCATGGACCCCGACAATCTGCCGACGTCGGACCCGTCGAAGATGAGCTTCGCCAATGCCGACGCCAAGGCGTGGAAGCATATCTGGGGCTGCGGCCAGGGCATCGGCGCGGTGACGGAGGTGGTGCCGACGGCCGCGCTGGTCGAGCGGCTGGCCGGCGAATACGATGCCGCGAAGAAGCGCATCTGCGCGGCGTGAACCAAGGCCGCGGCGCGGGGCTTTCGGCCTCGTGCGGGAAACGCGCTTCTCCACGCTTGAAATCGCCGGACAATGCGGTTATCACGCCACCACGTTCGGCAGGGCCACCGGCCCGGCCCCGGATGCCGCTTTAGCTCAGTCGGTAGAGCACATCATTCGTAATGATGGGGTCGCGTGTTCGAGTCACGCAAGCGGCACCAC
>CALFXR010000138.1 GCA_937958475.1 uncultured Mesorhizobium sp.
GCCGGCTTGCCGTAGAAGTAGCCCTGGACCACCTCGCAGCCCGCGGCGCGCAGCAGCGTCGCCTGGTTCTCCGTCTCGACGCCCTCGGCGATCGTGTGCACGCCGAGCGCCCGCGACAGGCCGACGATGGTCGACACGACGGCGCCCGTGCTCTGGTCGGTGTCGATGCGGCTGACGAAGGAGCGGTCAATCTTCAGCTTCTGGAAGGGGAAGTCGATGAGGTAGGAGAGGTTGGAGTAGCCGGTGCCGAAATCGTCGACGGCGACCGAGATACCCATTTCCGAGGGCGCCTTCAGGATGACCGCGGCACGGTCGCGGTCCTGCATCATCGCCGTCTCGGTGACTTCGAGCTCGAGGCGCTGCGGCCGGATGCCCGTTGTCCTCAGCGTGTTCCGCACGACGCCGAGGAAGTCCTTGGTCATGAACTGCACGGGCGAGATGTTGACGGCCACGAAGCAGTCGTCGGGCAGGAAGCGGGCGTCGGCGCAAGCCTTGTTCAGCACCCACTCGCCGAGCATGCCGATCATGCCGGTCTCTTCCGCGATCGGGATGAACTCCATCGGCGGGATCATGCCGCGCGCCGGATGCTTCCAGCGGATCAGCGCCTCGTAGCCGACGATTCGGCCCGACGCGAGGTCGAGCTGCGGCTGGTAGTGCAGGGCGAAGTCGCCGCGCTCGAAGGCGACATGCAGTTCCGATTCCACCCACTGGCGGTAGTCGGCGACCTGGCCCATCTCGGGAAGGTAGACCGACCAGGAGCCGAGGCCGTTGGCGCGGGCATGCTGCAGGGCGAGGTTGGAGCGGCGTAGCAGCAGGATCGGGTCGCGCCCGTCCTTGGGAATGGCGACGATGCCGACCGAGAGGTTCACCGACTGCAGGTGCGTCCTCAACTGGTAGGGCTCCATCAGCGTCTCGATCAGGCTCTCGACCGTCTCCTCGACCGAGAAGTCCGCTCCGCCGTCGGGAAGCAGGACCGCGAACTCGCCGGCGCCGATGCGGCCGAGCTGCGCGCCTTCCGGCATGGTTTCCCTGAGCCGCGCGGCAAAGGCCGCGATCAGCTGGTCGCCCTGCGTATAGCCGATAGAGTCGTTGATCTGCTTGAAGCGGTCGATGTCGATGTCGATCAGGAACACCGGCTCTCCGGTCCGGGCGCAGGCGGACGCGGCTTCGGCGATCCGGCCGATCATCGCCGTCCTGCCGTTGAGCCCGGTCAGCTTGTCGATCTGTGTCTCCTTGAAGACGTAGCTGGCGGATTCGTCGACGCCGGCGAAGAAGGAGAGCGCGGCGCCGCCGGCCGCCAGTGCGCACAGCGACGCGATCACGGCGCCGACGATCGGTGCCGAAAGCCCGCCCAGTCCGTCGCCGAAACCGAACTTCATGCCCCACAGTCCGAGCACGAAGCTGCCCATGCCGGATGCGGCGATGGTGATGAACCTGAATACCGGGCTGCGGTTAGGATGGTTGGCCGAAGACATGGAGTTCCCCCGTATCGGCGTTTTCTAGCCGATCGGGCGTTAAGGTCCGTTTCCCGCGAAGGTTAGGATTTTACCGAATCGTCAATCGGGCTGTTCCGACGACTTCTTCAGTTCCTCCAGCGTCGGCATCGACACGATATGATAGCCGGAATCGACGTAGTGCACCTCGCCGGTAACGCCGGACGAAAGGTCGGAAAGCAGGTAGAGCGCAGATCCGCCGACTTCGTCGATGGAGACGGTCCGCCTCAAGGGCGAGGTGCGCTGCTGGTAGGCGAACATGAAGCGGGCGTCGGAGATGCCGGCTCCGGCGAGCGTGCGCACCGGCCCGGCCGAGAGCGCGTTGACGCGGATGCCGCGCGGCCCGTAGTCGTTGGCGAGGTAGCGCACGCTCGCCTCGAGGCCCGCCTTGGCCACGCCCATGACGTTGTAGTTCGGCATGACGCGCACCGAGCCGGCATAGGTCAGCGTCAGCATCGTCCCACCGGCCGACATCAGCGTCGCCGCCTTCCGCGCCACCTCGGTGAAGGAGTAGCACGAGATGACCATCGTGCGGACGAAGTTGTCCTTGCTCGTGTCGGCGTAGAGGCCCTTCAGCTCGTTCTTGTCGGAGAAGCCGATGGCGTGGACGACGAAGTCGATCGAGCCCCACTCGGATCCGAGCGTCTCGAAAACCGCGTCGATGGAGGCGCTGTCCTCGACGTCGCAGGGCAGCACGAGCGACGCGCCGACCTTGTCGGCCAGCGGTCGCACGCGGCGCCCGAACGCCTCGCCCTGGTAGGTGAAGGCCATCGTCGCGCCCTGGTCGGCGAGACGGCGGGCGATGCCCCAGGCGATCGAATGATCGTTGGCGACGCCCATGACGAGGCCGCGCTTACCCTTCATAAGTTCGTTCATGTCAGCCGGTCCTCAGGCGTCGTAGCGCTGGAAGACCAGCGTCGCGTTGGTGCCGCCGAAGCCGAACGAATTCGACAGGACGCGCTCGATCCTGGCGTCGTCGATGCGCTCGCGCACGATCGGCATGCCGTCGAATTCGGGGTCGAGCGTGTCGATATGGGCGCTCTCGCCGATGAAACCCCCGTTCATCATCAGGATCGAGTAGATCGATTCCTGCACGCCCGCGGCGCCGAGCGAATGCCCGGTCAGCGACTTCGTCGAGCTGATCAGCGGGATCTTGTCGCCGAACACCTCGCGGATCGCACCCATCTCCTTGCTGTCGCCGACCGGCGTCGAAGTCCCGTGCGTGTTGATGTAGTCGACCGGTCCCGAGACCGTCGACAGTGCCTGGCGCATGCAGCGCACGGCCCCTTCGCCCGACGGAGCCACCATGTCGTAGCCGTCCGACGTCGCCCCGTAGCCGACGATCTCGGCGAGAATGCGCGCGCCGCGCGCCCTGGCGTGCTCGAGTTCTTCCAACACGAGAACGCCGGCGCCCCCGGCGATGACGAAGCCGTCGCGGTCGACGTCATAGGCTCTGCTGGCGACCGCGGCCCGGTCATTGAACTTGCTCGACATGGCGCCCATCGCGTCGAACAGGTTCGACATGGTCCAGTCGAGATCCTCGTGGCCGCCGGCGAAGATCATGTCCTGCTTGCCCCACTGGATCAGCTCATAGGCGTTGCCGATGCAGTGTGCCGAGGTCGAGCAGGCCGACGAGATCGAATAGTTGACGCCGTGGATCTTGAACCAGGTGGCGAGCGTCGCCGAGGCCGTCGACGCCATCGCCTTGGGCACCGCGAACGGCCCGATGCGCTTCGGGCTGTTGTTCTTTTCGGTGATTTCGGCTGCCTCGACGATCGTCTTCGTCGACGGTCCGCCTGATCCCATGATGATGCCGGTGCGTTCGCTGCTGATCTCGCCCTCGGTCAGGCCGGCCGACGCGATCGCCTGCTGCATGGCTACGTGGTTCCAGGCGCCGCCCTTGTGCAGGAAGCGCATGGCGCGCCGGTCGACGAGGGGCGTAGGGTCGAGCGTCGGCGCGCCCCATACCTGGCAGCGGAAGCCGTGCTTCTCGAATTCGTCCGAATGGGTGATGCCGGAGCGCGCGTCGCGCAGCGACGCCTCGACTTCCGCGGCATCGTTGCCGATCGACGAAACGATGCCGAGACCGGTGACTACAACGCGTCTCATCTGGCCCTCCGTGGTCCGCGAGGTTCTGGCGCCGTCAGGCCGCCGCTTGCTTGAAAAGCCCGACCCTGAGGTCTGTGGCCTTGTAGATCGTCTCGCCGTCGGCCTGGAGCCAGCCGTCGCCGATCGACAGCACCAGCCGGCCGCGCAACACGCGCTTGAAATCGACGCCGTAGACGACCTTCTTCGTCGCCGGGGTGACCATGCCGGTGAACTTCACCTCGCCCGTGGAGATGGCGCGGCCCTTTCCCGGCTCGCCGAGCCAGCCGAGGAAGAAGCCGCTCAGCTGCCAAAGCGCGTCGAGGCCGAGACAGCCGGGCATAACGGGATCGCCGATGAAGTGGCAGGGGAAGAACCAGAGGTCGGGCTTGATGTCGAGTTCTGCGCGGACATAGCCCTTGCCGTACTCGCCGCCGTCTTCGGATATCTCCGTGATGCGGTCGAACATGAGCATCGGCGGTGCCGGAAGCCTGGCGTTCCCCGGTCCGAACAGTTCTCCGCGGCCGCAGGCGAGCAGCTCCTCGAAGGTGTAGCTCGACTTCTTCTCGGGCATCGTTTCTTTCCCTTGCGACGTTGGGCGTCGTCCTTGTCGCCGTTTTCCTAACACAGTCCCACGAGGACCGGAAATCGCCGACAGCGCTTATCCCGCCCGGCCATGGCGGTCAACGTAGTGTGCTTGATCCGAGGCGCGCGAACCAATATATGTCGTGGAACAGTTGGAATGACCTTTCC
Organism: uncultured Mesorhizobium sp.; assembly: GCA_937958475.1. Classification (GTDB taxonomy): domain Bacteria; phylum Pseudomonadota; class Alphaproteobacteria; order Rhizobiales; family Rhizobiaceae; genus DUSC01. The sequence goes on from CALFXR010000138.1 coordinate 4,332, forward strand.
AGCCGCGCGGTCTTCCGTGCGCCGGGGCGGGTCGAACGGTGAACGGCCAGATGGATACGCTCAAGGTCAGGGACGGACAGTCGATCGACCGCCGCGTTCGCGACGCCGGCCTGCGGCCGACGCGCCAGCGCCTGGCGCTGGCGTCGCTGCTGTTCGCCAAGGGCGACAGGCACCTGTCCGCCGAGGAATTGCACGAAGAGGCGCAGTCGGCCGGCGTGCCGGTGTCGCTGGCCACCGTCTACAATACGCTGCACCAGTTCACCGAGGCGGGCATGCTGCGCATCCTCGCCGTCGAGGGATCGAAGACCTACTTCGACACGAACACCTCGGACCACCACCACTTCTTCATCGAAGGCGAGAACAAGATATTCGACATTCCGGACACGCCCGTGCGCGTCGTCAACCTTCCGCAGCCGCCGGAGGGGATGGAGATCGCGAATGTCGACATCGTCGTCAGGCTGCGTCCGCGCCGCAACGGCTGACCCGCCCGGTCAATCCTGGATATATTCGCCCGGATAGGCGCCCCATACCTGCGACTGGTTGATCCAGCCGCGGCCGCCGTCGAAGCTCATCTCGCACCACAGCCCGTTGCAGCTGCGGATCGTGCCGACCGCGCCCGGCTCGACCTTGGCCACCACCGCGGCGCCGTCTGCCGGTTCGGACCTCAGTTCCACGGCCATGTCCTTGCCGCGCTGCCAGGGCGCCACGATGCCGGTCCTCTTGCCCGACAGCAAAGACTGGTTGATCCAGCCCTCGGCGCCGTCCGAATCGCGCACCCGGCGCCAGTTGTCGTACTCCTGGATGATCTCCATCGGCAGGCCGGGCTTAAGGTACATCCAGTCCACGGCATAGTTCAGGCCGGGCCCGATCCGCGAATTGACCCTGCCGGACTTGAGGCTGACGAATCGCGGCAGCGGCAGGCCGCTCGGCCCGCGCGCGACGTTCTGGGCCGCGGCCGTCTGGGCATGGGCCGGCGGGCCGGCGGGAAGGGCTGCGGCAAGCGCGCACAGGGCTGCTGCGACGAGCGATCGGAGCGGCTTCAAGGCTGGCACGTTCGTTCCTATGTCTGTTTCGGGCGGCGCGGCGGACTCGGTCGCCACGCCCCTTTTTCTTTGTCTTCACCCGTGCCGCTTGGTACACAGGCGAAAAGGCCGAGCCGGTTCCAAGTCTCGCCCGTCTTGGTTAAAGAGGTCTCAACGGGATCCGTTAAGAGGACAGAATGGCCGGCAGGAAAAAACCGCTTGTCGTCATAACGCGAAAGCTGCCCGATCAGGTCGAGACGCGCATGCGCGAGCTCTTCGACGCGCGGCTCAACGTCGACGACCGGCCGCTCAGCCAGCCCGAACTCGTCGCCGCGGTCAAGGAAGCCGACGTCATCGTGCCGACCGTGACCGACCGCATCGACCAGGCGCTGATCGCCCAGGCCGGACCGAACCTGAAGCTGATCGCCAATTTCGGCAACGGCGTCGACAACATCGACGTCGCCGCCGCCATGAAGCAGGGCATCACCGTCACGAACACGCCCAACGTCCTCAACGAGGACACCGCCGACATGACCATGGCGCTGATGCTCGCCGTGCCGCGGCGGCTGGTCGAGGGCGCCAACGTGCTCAAGGGCGACGGCAAGTGGGTGGGCTGGTCGCCGACCTGGATGCTCGGCCGGCGCATCTGGGGCAAGCGCCTCGGCATCGTCGGCATGGGCCGCATCGGCACCGCGGTCGCGCGCCGCGCCAAGGCCTTCGGCCTGTCGATCCACTATCACAACCGCCACCGGGTGGCGCCGCAGATCGAGGACGAGCTGGAGGCGACCTACTGGGAGAGCCTCGACCAGATGCTCGCGCGCATGGACATCATCTCGGTAAACTGCCCTTCGACGCCGGCGACCTTCCATCTCCTCTCGGCGCGCCGGCTGGCGCTCTTGCAGCCGTCGGCCTACGTGGTCAACACCGCGCGCGGCGACATCATCGACGAGAACGCGCTGATCCACATGCTGCAGGACGGCAAGCTGGCGGGTGCCGCGCTCGACGTCTTCGAGCACGAGCCGGCCGTCAACCCGAAGCTGGTCAAGCTGGCGGCCAAGGGCAAGGTGGTGATCCTGCCGCACATGGGATCGGCGACGATCGAGGGCCGTGTCGACATGGGCGAGAAGGTGATCATCAACATCCGCACCTTCTTCGACGGCCACCGCCCGCCGGACCGCGTCCTGCCGAACAGGGTGTGAACTCAGGCGTCGCTGATCGAGCCGTCGGCGCCGATCGCCACCGGCCGGCCGTCGAACCGCGCGTGCATGGCGCGGTCAAGCCTCAACGCTGGCGGCGTCTCCCAGCCCATCTCGCGGGCGACGATCAGGCCGAGCAGCAGGATCGCGTCGGGTTCGTGCAGCACGATCGCGGCGGGCGCGCGGCCGGCGTGAACCAGTTCGAGCAGCACGGCGGAAGCCGACGACGAGCCGATCGTGCCGGGCAGGAAGAGCACGCGGCCGGCAATCGTGTCGCCATGCTGAGGATGACGTACGTCGACGACGCGGCCGGTCTTCGGATCGATGCCGCCCCAGAAGCTGATCGGCGCGGAAAACACCTGCGCGAGGCCGGCCGCGTGCCGGCCGGGAACGAGGATGTCGGCTTGCGTCACGTTGCCGCTCCTTCCAGCATGGGCCGGCCGGAGACCGCGCTTTCCACGCATTCGGCGAGCGAGCCGTAGAGCACGTCGTAGCCGGTGTTACCGGGCGCGTAATGGGCGAACTTGCCCGAGTTCGTCATCAGCACGCCGCCGGCAAGCTCGGGCAGGATCGGCGTCACGACCACGCAGGTGTCGGCGACGATGTTCACCCCGGCGTCGCCGAGCGGCTTCCTCAGGCCGAGCCGGTCGAGACCGGAGAGGACGTGCCGGCCGGTGCAGGCATGGATCGGCACGGCGAGGCGGCGGCCGCCGATCAGCCGCGCCAGCCGCTCGAACTCGTCGAGCGAAAGATGCGGGCTGCCGATGGCGACGGCGTCGATCCGCTCCGGCCTGTCCGCGGTCGAAAGTCGCGACCGGGCGTCGGCGACCATTGCGGGCGTCACGACGATCGTCGCGGCCGGCACGCGCCCGGCGAACGCCGTGTCGACGTCGGGCGCTTCCGGCGTTACGCCGGCGATGTGGAACAGACCGACGGCGCCCGACGAAGCGGCGGCCGCGCCGAAAGCCTTCAGCGCGTCCTCGCCGGGGTGTTCGTCGACGCCGGCGACCACGCCGATGTCGTTGCCGACGCTCTTTCCGAAGAGGCTGCCGAGGATCGGCCAGGCGATTTCGGAGGCGAGGAACGGACGGGGAAGGGCGCCGACGTCGAACACCAGCGTCGCCGCGCGGTTCTCCGGCCGGTGCAGCCCGTAGTCGGGCGCGCGAGCGGAGATGGCGCAGGCGATGTCGAGGAAGTCGCCATAGCGGTTGGTGCGCGCGCCGAGCACGGAGTTGCAGAACACCACGGCGTTGGACTCGCCCCAGGCGACGTCGCTGCCGAGCGCCGGCCGGTGCCCGGCCTGGTAGGGCGCGCAGGTCCAGCTCGGCTCGCAGCCGAGCGCCCGATAGGCGTCCATCATGCGCCGGGCCATGCCGCGTTCGTGCGCCGGCAGCCGGTCGCGCGAGCAACCGGTCAGGTCGAGCGCGCCGACGTTGAGCGTCGAGCGCACCGCGACGTGCGCGCCGCCCTCGACCAGCCGCTCGGCGAACAGCGTGCCGGAATCGCCGTGGTAGAGCGCCCCGTCGATATGCGCCGACGCGATCGGGATCAGCCGCGGCGCGCCGAGCAGCCGGGCGCTGTCAGCGACGATGCGCATCGCCATCGCCGCTCCGGCGCCGTCGCGGCCCGCGGCGATCGCATTCTCCTCTTCCGAAAGCGCCACCATCACGAAAGCTCCTTGCGCATCGTCACCGAGGTCGGGCGGTCGAAGCCTTCATGCGCTGTCCGCCCGGTCTCGCGGAATCCGAGCCTGGCGAAGGTGGTCTGGTTGCCGGTGAGTTCGACGCGCGCCTGCAGTTCCAGCGCCGTTCGTCCCAGAGCGCCGGCGTGGCGTTCGGCTTCATCCATCAGCATGCGCCCGATGCCCTTGCCCTGCATTCCCGGCTCGACGGCAAGCTTGCCGACATAGAGGTGACCGCCCCTGTCGGCGAGGAAGACGCAGCCGGCGAGCGCGCCGTCGGAGAAGGCGACGAGCACCGTCTCCCGCGTCGCCTTGTCGGCCAGCGCCGCCGGCGTCAGCCGGTGGACGGAAGAGGGCGGGTCGATGGTGCCGTCCATGGAGGCGAAGGAGCGCCTGACGAGGTCGAGCAGGTCGTCCCACCGGTCGAAGCCGGGCGCGAGCGGCATTACGGTCACGGCGGCGTCCGGTGCCGGCTCAGCCATGACGGCGGTACCTCACCGTGTCGAAGCGCGCGCCGAGCGCGTCGTAGAGCAGCAGGCGGCCGATCAGCGGCTCGCCGATGCCGGCGATCAGCTTGATCGTCTCCATGGCCTGCAGCGTGCCGATGACGCCGGTCAGCGCGCCGAGCACGCCGGCCTCGGCGCAGGACGGCACCAGGCCGGCCGGCGGCGGCTCGGGGAAGAGATCGCGGTAGGAGGGATTCGGCTTTCCCTCGGCGTTGTTCTCGTAGGGCTTGAGCACGGTGATCGAACCGTCGAAGCGCCCCACCGCGGCGTGCACCAGCGGTCGCCCGGCCGCCGCGCAGGCGTCGGCGACGAGATAGCGCGTCTCGAAATTATCGGATCCGTCGACGGTCAGATCGTAGGCGGCGACGAGTTCGGCGACGTTCTCCGCGGTCAGCCTGACCGGATGCAGCTCGACCGCGACGTTGGGGTTGAGGCGCTTCAGCGCCGCCGCCGCGCTCTCTGTCTTGGCGGTGCCGACGGCGCCGGTGTCGTGGATCACCTGGCGCTGCAGGTTCGACAGCGACACATGGTCGTCGTCGACGATGCCGAGCGTGCCGACGCCGGCCGCGGCGAGATAGGCGAGCACAGGCGCGCCGAGCCCGCCGGCGCCGATCACGAGCACGCGCGCCCGCTTCAGACGCTGCTGGCCTGGCCCGCCGATCTCGGGCAGCACGATATGCCGCGCGTAGCGCTCGATTTCGTCGTCCGAGAGGGGAGGGGTCTGGGCTGCCATCGTGCGGAAGATAGGCTGTCGGCCGCCGCTTGTCAGCTTCCGTCCGCGGCGCTCACCGCGCCGCCGGCGACGCTCAGCATCTGTGCCCGTCCGGCGATGCTGTCGAACAGAACCGGGTCGGTGCCGGTCATGAAGGCCTGGCAGCCGAGACCCTCGAGGATCTCGAACAGCGCGCCACGCCGGCTGGCGTCGAGATGGGCGGCGACCTCGTCGAGAAGCAGGACCGGCACCGCGCCGGAGACCTCGCCGCACAGCCGCGCATGAGACAGCATGATGCCGATCAGCAGCGCCTTCTGCTCGCCGGTGGAGCACAGTCCGGCCGCCATCGCCTTCTGCCGGTGACGCACCAAAAGGTCCGAGCGGTGCGGGCCCTCCAGCGTGCGGCCGGCGGCACGGTCCTTCCAGCGGTTCTCGGCCAGAAGCGCGCGGAACGCCTCCTCGGCGTCGAGCGCCGATTCCCGTGCCAGCAGATCCTCCACCGTTCCGGCGATGGCGAGGTCGGCGTGCGGGAACGGCCCGGTGTCGGGAAGCCGCTCGACCATGGCGGAAAGCAGCCGCACCATCTCCACCCGCGCCGCCGCGATCGCCGTACCGCTCTCGGCCATCTGCGCCTCGATGGCGTCGAACCAGGCGGCGTCGCGCGCGCCCTCGACGAGCAGCCGGTTGCGGCCGCGCATCGCCTTCTCGTAGTCGAGTACCCTCTGCCCCTGGCCGGGGTCGGTGGCCAGCACCAGGCGGTCGAGGAAGCGCCGGCGGTCGCCGGCCGGGCCGGTGAACAGCGCATCCATCGACGGCGTCAGCCAGGTGACCCGCAGCCATTCGAGCAGTTCCTCGGCGGCGCGGGCGTTGGCGCCGTTGATGCGAATGCGGCGGCCGCTGTCGACGCCGCCCGAGCGACCGGTTCCGGTCCCAATCTCGCAGGTGCCGAACGGACCCTCCAGCCGTGCGTGGACGGCGAAGCCGTCCTCGGCCCCTTCGCGGGCGACGTCCTCGTAGGCGGCACGGCGAAGGCCGCGGCCGGGTGTCAGGAAGGAGATCGCCTCGAGCAGGTTGGTCTTGCCGGCGCCGTTGTCGCCGGTGAAGACCACCAGCCCCGGCTTCAGGTCGAGCGCGACCGACGCGTAGTTGCGGAAGTCGGAAAGCACCAGCCGGCTGATATGGACCTGTTCATCCGCCATCGGCCGGACTCCGGCTGCGGCGCGTCACCCGTTTCGATCCGTGCGTGTCGATGGGAGCCTAGACCCGCATCGGCATGAGCACGTAGAGCACCTGCTCGTCGGCGGTGTCGCGGATCAGCGTCGGCGATCCGGCGTCCGCCAGCATGAACTCGGCCTGCGTACCCGACAGTTGCCCGGCGACGTCGAGCAGGTACTTGGCGTTGAATCCGATCTCGATCGGGTCCGAGCCGTAGTCGGCCGCCAGTTCCTCGGTGGCGCTGCCCGAATCCGGATTGTTGACCGCGAGCGTGATGCTGTCGTCGGCGATCGAGAGCTTCACCGCGCGGCCGCGCTCCGAAGAGATCGTCGACACGCGGTCGACCGCCGAGGCGAAGGTCTGCCGGTCGATGACCAGGCGCTTGTCATTGCCGGTGGGGATGACGCGCTGGTAGTCCGGGAAGGTGCCGTCGATCAGCTTCGAGGTGAGGACGACGCTGCCGATGGTGAAGCGGATCTTGGTGTCGGAAAGCTCCACGGTCACGGCGACGTCGGGATCGTCGACCAACTTCTGCAACTCGCTGACCGTCTTGCGCGGAATGATGATGCCGGGCATGCCCTCCGAGCCCGCCGGTGCCTCCATCTCGGCGCGCGCCAGGCGATGGCCGTCAGTGGCGACCGAGCGCAGCGACAGCTTGCCGCCCGCCTCGTGCGTGTGCAGATAGATGCCGTTGAGATAGTAGCGCGTCTCCTCGGTGGAGATGGCGAACTGCGTCTTGTCGATCAGCTTGCGCAGCGCCGCCGATTCGATGCGGAAGATGTGCGAGAAGGACCCGGCCGACAGTTCCGGGAAATCGGACTGCGGCAGGCATTGCAGGCGGAAGCTCGAGCGGCCCGAGACTACCGACATGGCGTTGCCGTCGGCATCGGTCTTCAACATCACTTCAGAGCCGTCCGGCAGCTTGCGCACGATCTCGTAGAGCAGGTGCGCCGGCACGGTGGTCGCGCCGCCCTGTTCCACCGCCGCGGCGGTCGCCTCGGTGATCTCCAGGTCGAGATCCGTCGCCTTCAGTTCGAGGCTCGATCCGGAGGCCGACAGCAGCACGTTGGACAGGATCGGGATCGTGTTCCGCCGCTCGACCACGCGATGGACGTGATTGAGCGTCTTCAGAAGGTTGGAACGTTCAAGAACCACACGCATGACGGGCCGTCTCGCTAAAAATTCTCACTTCGATTTCCGGACAAAGGCAATGCCGCGGAAGGCCGCAAATGGCACAGAATCGTAGCAAACTGATAGCAAAAAGCCCGGAAACGCAAGCCCGCGGGGCGACTCTCGGCCGCCGTCGCGGGCTTTCCTTGGGATATCTTCCGCTTGTGCTGTCAGGGGCTTGATCCGGCCTCAGGCCTGCTCGCTGATCAGCCTGCGCAGAAGCTCGATTTCCTGGGCGAGCGAGTTGTCCGTGCCCGACAGGTCCTCGATCTTGCGCACCGCGTGCAGGACCGTCGTGTGATCGCGACCGCCGAAGCGGCGGCCGATTTCCGGCAGCGAGCGTGGCGTCATCACCTTCGACAGGTACATGGCGATCTGCCGAGGCTTGACGATGGTCCGCGTGCGCCGGTTCGACAGGAGCTCCGTTTTCGACACGTTGTAGTGGCGCGCCACCACGCGCTGGATGTCCTCGATGCGGACCCGTTTCGGCTCGCCCGTGCGGTAGATGTGGCCGAGGATCTCGTCGATGCGGTCGACGGTGATCTGCGGCTCGAAGGACTGGCGGAACAGCAGCTGGTTGAACGCGCCTTCGAGTTCCCGCCCGCTTCCCGTCACAGTCCCGGCGACGTGCGCGAGCACGTCTTCCGAGATGTCGAGCGACTGGTCGTCGGCCCGTGCCGCTGCCAGCCGCTGCTTCAACATGGCGAGGCGCATGGCGTAGTCTGGCGCCGACATTTCCAGCGAGACGCCGCCGTTGAGGCGCGAGCGAACGCGCGGCTCGAGCGATTCCAGCTCCGCGGGCGGCCGATCGGCGGCGACCACCACCTGGCGGGCGCTGTCGAGCAGCATGTTGATGAGATGGCAGAACTCGTTCTGGATCGACTTGCCCTGCAGGAACTGCATGTCGTCGATGATCAGCAGGTCGATGTCTCGCAACTGTTCCTTCAGGCTGAGCGCGTTGTTGTCGCGGATCGCCGTGGCGAAGCGCCACATGAAGTATTCCGCGGTGAGGTAGACGACACGCGCCTGCGGGTTGCGGCGCAGGGCCGCCGCGGCGACGGCCTGGAGCAGGTGCGTCTTGCCGAGCCCGACCGAGGCGTGGAGGAACAGCGGGTTGAAGCGAACCGCATTCGGCGCCTGTTCGGCGATCGCCTGGGCGGCGGCGAAGGCGACGCGGTTGGACGGTCCGTCGACGAACGACTCGAACGTGTAGCGCGCATCGAGGGGCGAGCCGAGCAGGCGCTGGCGATGCTCCGCCTCGGCACTGCCGGGGCGCGCCGGCGTCGGCCGTTCGCCCCTGTGGCCGTTGACGGTGCCGCTGGCGAGCGCCGTCTGCACCTGCCGCAACGGCTTGCGCGCCACCGTCTCCTCGGCCTCGGCCGGCCGGCCGCTGCGCGTCGAGGAGCGCACGATGAAGTCGACCTTGAGGATCTCCGGCTGCTCCTGCTTCCAGATCTCGGTGACGAGGTCGAGATAGTGCCCGTTGATCCACGAACGCAGGAAGGCGGTCGGGACCGATATCCGCACGACACCCTTGCCGGCCTCCGCCAGCTTCATCCGGGCGAACCAGGAAGAGTAGACCTCGCTCCCCAGTCGCGCCTTCAGTTGGGTCTTCACCCGGTCGAAAATCCGTTCTGCTGCGCTGGAGTTCATGGCCGCCGCTTCCAACTCCTCCGCAATAGTTCCCACGAAGGAAGGGCCAGTCATGGCCTCCCTCTCGATGCCGCTTTGCATTCTCGTAATCCCCGAATTCGCATCTGTCTCTACCGGGTCTGGGTTCCGCTACCCGCCCGGCGTTCCTCGTATCGACTTCCGCCTTGTCGGGCGGCTGCTCTCCTTTCGCGGCGCCCGGGCCTGGCACCTACGTCGCCGCCTTTGGCGACGGCAATAACAACCCCTCGTCCGGCCAAAAAGGCCGGAGCGCATGCACGTTTTCCGTCGCAGATGACCCCGCCTGGCGAACGGTCGTCGAAAAGCACGGCTTCGCCGCTCACGGTGTTGCCCCGTGCCGCAAATGCTGCGATTTTGGTTAAGTCGACGGCCCGAAAGGACCGTGCTTCCGACCCATTCAGACTACAAAATTAGCGGTGGACAGGGCAAGAGCGCGGCTAACGGTTTTTTAACGAATCTAGCACGCCGGAGCCCCTTCGCAGACCCTCGGAACCACCCTCGTTTCGATAAACTGTTTTGATTCAAAACCTTTACCGCGACGCACCCGAAATGCCGCGGGCCCGAAAATATTTTTAAAAATATGGCCTTGACAGGGCGGATGCCCGGCAAGCCGTTTCATGCAGTTGAAGACCTGTGGATAAAGGTCTGCAACTAACTGATATTAATGCGAAATTCGGATTTCGCTGCGGAATTCCGCCTGCCCTTAGGACTACAGTCTTCGCGCATGGGCGCCGGCTGTGCCGGCAAACGAGGGCAAGCCCGCCCGATGACCTCGGGACAGTTGGGGAACCGTGCGGCGGCAAATAAAAAACCCGGCGCGAGGCGCCGGGTCCGGTACGCTCGAAAGCGGATTGGTCAGGCGTTCAGGGCCTTCAGCCGCTGGGCAAGGCGCGACACCTTCCGGGAGGCCGTGTTCTTGTGCATCACGCCCTTCGTCGCGGCGCGCATCAGCTCCGGCTGGGCCGCGCTGAACGCCGCGGTAGCGGCTGCCTGGTCGCCCGACGCCAGCGCCTCTTCGACCTTGCGCACGAAGTTGCGGACGCGCGACCGGCGCGACTTGTTGACCTCGGTGCGGCGAGCGATCTTGCGCGTTGCCTTCTTGGCCGAAGAAGTGTTGGCCATGGTGCCTCTCTAGCTTTCTGAATGGCGCTTCCGCGAAGGACGCAGGGCGCAAAAACAAAGGGGCAGCCGCAGGGCCGCCTCAGGTGGGGCGGCTTATAATCGAGCTTTCTTCTTCCGTCAACGCCCGAAACGATCCCGGCATCTGCTCAGCGGTTCTGGAAGTTGGCGCTGCGCTTCTCGGCGAAGGCGGCCATGCCTTCCTTCTGGTCCTCGAGGGCGAACATCGAGTGGAAGACCCGGCGTTCGAAGCGGATTCCCTCGGCGAGCGTCGTCTCGTACGAGCGGTTGATGGCCTCCTTGGTCATCATCACCGCCGGCAGCGAGAAGGATGCGATCTTCTCCGCCGCCTTCAGCGCCTCCTCGACCACGTCTGCGGCCGGAACGATGCGCGAGACGAGGCCGGCCCGCTCGGCCTCGGCGGCGTCCATCTGCCGCCCGGTCAGGCACATGTCCATCGCCTTCGACTTGCCGACGAAGCGGGTCAGCCGCTGCGAGCCGCCCATGCCCGGCATCACGCCGAGCGTGATCTCCGGCTGGCCGAAGCGGGCGTTGTCGCCGGCGATGATGAAGTCGCACATCATCGCCAGTTCGCAGCCGCCGCCGAGCGCGTATCCGGCGACCGCCGCGATGATCGGCTTGCGCACCCGGCCGAGCGCATCCCATCCGGCGAAGAAGTCCTCCATGTAGACGTCGACATAGCCCTTCGACTGCATCTCCTTGATGTCGGCGCCGGCGGCGAAGGCTCTCTCCGAGCCGGTGAGCACGATGGCGCCCACCTCCGGATCGGCGTCGAAGGCCTGCAGCGCCGCGACCACGTCGGCCATGACCTGCGAGTTCAGCGCGTTCAGCGCCTTTGGCCGGTTGAGCGTGATCAGCCCCACCTTGCCGCGTGTCTGGACGAGGATCGTGTCGTAGGCCATGGCGTCTGCTCTCCCTGGTGCCCGTACCGAGCGATAGCTAACGCTGGCAGGCCGGGCAATAGAAAGTCGAACGGCCGTTCTGCACAATCCGTTCGATGGTTCCGCCACAGCCCCGCCGCGCGCAGGCCTCGCCCTCGCGGTCGTAGACCCGGAACGAATGCTGGAAATAGCCGAGGGTTCCGTCGGTGCGCATGTGGTCGCGCAGCGACGAGCCGCCGGCCTCGATCGCCTCGCCGATGACGTCGCGGATCGACTGCGCCAGGCGTCCCGCGCGCGCCGACGGCTTTCCCGCCGCGGTGGCGAGCGAACCCGCGGCGCGCCGCGGCGACAGGCCGGCGCGCCACAGCGCCTCGCAGACGTAGATGTTACCGAGACCGGCGATCAGCCGCTGGTCCATCAATGCCGACTTCAGCGGTGTTGTGCGCCCGCCGAACAGGTCCGCCAGCATCTGCCCGTCGAGCGCGTTGCCGGTCGGCTCGACGCCGAGGCCTGCGAGCAGCGGATGTTCGGCGAGCCGGTCCGCCTCGGCGAAGAGCATGAAGCCGAAGCGCCGCGGGTCGTTGTAGACGACGCGCTTCCGCTCGCCCGCCGCCGTCTCGACGTGGAACACGACATGGTCGTGCGCCGCGTCCTTCGACCGCGCCTGGTGGAACGTGCCGGGCGTGTCCGTGCCCTCCTCGTCCTCGATGCGGAACGAACCCGACATGCCGAGATGGCAGATCAGCACCGGGCCGGAGTCGAGATGCGCCGTGAGATACTTCGCCCGGCGGGCGAGGGCGGTGACGCGGCGGCCTTCGAGGCGCTCGACGAAGCGTTCCGGCAGCGGGAAGCGCAGGTTCGGCCGCCGTGCCTCGGCGCGCACGATCCGCGCGCCTTCGAACACCGGCTGAAGTCCGCGCCGGACGGTCTCGACCTCGGGAAGTTCAGGCATGGCCGCCGATGGCCGCGAGGAAGGAGGTTCCGTGCGCTCCGGGCGCCAGGCCGAGGTGTTCGGCGATCGTCTCGCCGATGTCGGCGAAGGTCGGGCGGATGCCGATGGCGCCGCCGGGCAGGCCCGGCGCCATGCCGAACACCGGCACGCGCTCGCGCGTATGGTCGGTGCCCTTCCAGGTCGGGTCGCAGCCGTGGTCGGCGGTCAGCACCAGCAGGTCACCGGGCTTCAGCCGCGCTAGCGCCTCCGGCAGGCGCCGGTCGAACGCTTCCAGCGCCGCGGCATAGCCCGGCACGTCGCGCCGATGGCCGTAGAGCGAGTCGAAGTCGACGAAGTTGGCGAAGACCAGGTCGCCGTCGCCGGCGTCGTCCATCGCGCCCAGCGTGGCGTCGAACAGCGCCATGTTGCCGGCCGCCTTGCGCACCTCGGTGACGCCGCAATGGGCGTAGATGTCGCCGATCTTGCCGATCCCGATCACCTTGCTGCCGCGCCCGGCGACGCGGTCGAGCAGCGTCGGCTCCGGCGGCGGCACGGCATAGTCGCGCCGGTTGGCTGTGCGCTGGAAGTCGGCCGGCGTCTCGCCGACGAAGGGCCGGGCGATGACGCGGCCGATGTTCAGCGGGTCGATCAGCCTGCGCACGATCTCGCACAGCGAATAGAGGCGCTCTAGGCCGAAATGGGTCTCGTGCGCGGCGATCTGGAAGACGGAATCGGCCGACGTGTAGCAGATCGGCTTGCCGGTGCGGATGTGCTCCTCGCCGAGGCGGGCGATGATGTCCGTGCCCGACGCATGGCAGTCGCCGAGGATACCGGGAAGCCCCGCTTCGCGGATGATCGCGGCGGTCAGCTCCGCCGGGAAGGTCGGCACGGTCTCGGGGAAGTAGCCCCAGTCGAACGGCACCGGCACGCCGGCGATCTCCCAGTGGCCGGACGGCGTGTCCTTGCCGCTCGACACCTCCTGGGCCGCGCCGTGGAACACCGAGGGCACCGTCGGCGCGATCAGCCCCGCCGCCACGCGCCCCGTCGCCGTCTGCGCCGCCTGGCCGAGGCCGAGCGCCAGCATGTTGGGCACGGCGAGCGGACCGCGCCTCGAGCCCTCGCGGTCCCCGCTGCCTGCGACGCAGGCCTCGGCGATGTGGCCGAACGTGTCGGAGCCCTCGTCGCCGAACCGGGCCGCGTCGGAGGCGCCGCCGGCGCCGAAGGAATCGAGGACGAAGACGAAGGCGCGCGTCATCTCATGGCTCCCGTCGCTGCCGGCACGGGCTCAGACATAGGAGCCGACGGGTGTGTTGGCAATTCGGAAACCAAACGGCAACGGGTTGCCGGCACACTGGGCTGTCAGGAGAATCGTCTCATGCCGCACAGAGTCCGGAAGACAGCGCTTCTCGCCGCTGCGAGCGCCGCTCTGCTGCTCGCCGCCGCCGCGCCCGGCTGGGCAGGCTGGCGCGAGGATCTCGGCACCTTTCGCATCGGCATGGTCGCCGAGCCCGGTGCCGGGCAGTCGGTCGCCGGCCTGGCTGCGCTGAAGCAGGCCTACTCGGCGGCGCTCGGGATGCCGGTCGAGGTGCTCGTGGCGCGCAGCCTGCCGGCGCTCGTCGCGGCGCAGGCCGACCGCCGTGTCGACTACGCGATCTATACAGCCACGGCCTACGCGACGGCCTGGCGCCTCTGCGGCTGCGTCGAACCCGTCGCCGCGCCCGTTGGCGCCGACGGTTCGACCGGCCTGCGCACCGTGCTCCTGGGCAGGGCCGGCGCCGCGGCATCGCTCGACGGCGTCGCCGGCCGCCGCATCGCCGTCGCGGC
>CALFXR010000139.1 GCA_937958475.1 uncultured Mesorhizobium sp.
ATGGACAGGTTTCTCGAGGGCAGGACCGCGCTGGTCACCGGATCGGTGCAGGGTATCGGGCTGGCGATCGCGACGGCGATGGCCTCGGCCGGCGCGCGGGTGGCGCTGCACGGGCTGGCCGACGCGGCCCAGGTCGAGGCGGCAAAGGCCGAAGTGCTCGCCGCCGGCGCGCCGGAGGTCCGCTTCTTCGACGCCGACATGCGCCGGGTCGAGGCCATCGAGCAGATGATGCGCGAGCTGGCCGCCTGGGGCGGGCCGGACGTGCTGGTCAACAATGCCGGCGTGCAGCGCACCGTGACGCTCGCCGAGGCGACGCCGGAGATCTGGGACGCGATCCTCGCCGTCAACCTGTCGGGCGCCTTCCATACGATGCGCCTGGCGCTTCCCGGCATGGCCGAGCGCGGCTACGGCCGCGTCGTCAACATCGCCTCGGTCCACGGCCTCGTCGCCTCGGTGGCCAAGGCGCCCTACGTCGCCTCGAAGTTCGGCCTGGTCGGGCTGAGCAAGGTGGCGGCACTCGAATATGCCGACAAGGGCGACCGCCGCTCGGGCGGCGTCACCGTCAACTGCATCTGCCCCGGCTGGACGGAGACGGCGCTGATCGAGCCGCAGGTGGCGGCGCGCGCGGCCGAGATCGGCGGCGACCGCGAGGCCGGCGTGCGCTCGCTGCTCGGCGAGAAGCAGCCGTCGCGGCGCATGTCCGACCCCGCCGAGATCGGCCAGCTGGCGCTGTGGCTTTCCTCGCCGGTCGCGCACAACATCACCGGCACGTCGATCCCGATCGACGGCGGCTGGACGGCGCAATAGCGGCGCCGCGCGGGGAAGCGCCGGAACGAGGAAGGGCGGCCTCGCGACCGCCCTTGGGTTCCACGGGACGGCGCAGCCGCTGAGCCGCGCCCGGCCGATGCCGAAGCCTACTTCGCCTGCTCGGCCTCGACGGCCTTCTTCAGCTCGGGATCGGCGATCTCCACCACCGCCTTGGCGCGCAGCGCCTCGACGAGCGCGAAATACTTCTCGCGCAGGATCATCGAGCGGAACTGCTCCTTGACCTGCTCGAAGGCCGGCGGCTGCTGGGCGCGCTTGTCCTCGACCTTGATGACGTGGAAGCCGAACTGCGACTGAACCGGCTCCTTCGAATGGGCGCCGACCTCGAGCGCGAACGCGGCCTGCTCGAACTCCGGCACCATCTGGCCGGGGCCGAACCAGCCGAGGTCGCCGCCATTGGCGCCCGAGCCCGGGTCGGTCGACACTTCCTTGGCGATGGTCTCGAAGCTCTCGCCGGCGTCGAGCCGCTTGATGATGGCCTCGGCCTCCTCCTTGGTCTTCACCAGGATGTGGCGCGCCTTGACCTCGTTGACCGGCGGCGTCGCGGCGATCTGCTGGTCGTAGCGGGCGCGCACCTCGTCTTCGGTGATCTTGTCGGCGATCTCGCTGTCGATCAGCGCCGCGTGCAGCGCCCTCTGCTGGAGGAAGGCCATGCGCCGCTGGAAGGCGGCGTCCTTGTCGATGCCCCGGGCGGCGGCCTCGTCGGACATCACGCGGATCTCGATGATCGCCGACAGCGCGGCGGCGCGGCGCTGCTCCTCCGGCAGGCGGGCGAACTGCTCGTCGAGGTCGGAGACGGCGAGCGCGATGTCGGCTTCGGTGACCGGCTTGCCGCCGATCGTGGCCACCACCTTGTCCTCCTGGGCCAGGCCCGGCGCGGCGAGGAGCGCGAGAAGTCCGAGGGCGATGCCGGCGCGGACGAACGGCAGGCGGCGGGGGAAAATGGTCATCGGGCGTTTCTCCGGTGGAAGCGGGGCCCGGGCCGGGGGCCGGGCGGCGCCGGGGCTGGGGTCCGTACGGGCGCGCCCGGCGGCGGCGCTCGTCCGTTGACATCGTCGGGGGCCCCTCTTATCTGTCCTTCGTCTTGGCGTCCAGAAGCGATTTCCGGGCGCTTTTCTGTTATGAGACCGGCGTTTCATACGTCCGTAGCGGGGTTTGGCCCCGACCCGGCGCCGGCTCGTTCGCATTGAAAGGACCATCGGATGGTCAGTCTCGGCGGCCTCGCGCGCAAGATCTTCGGTTCCTCCAACGATCGCCGCATCAGGTCCATGCGTCCCCGCGTCGAGGCGATCAACGCTCTGGAGAAGGAGGTCGCCGCACTCTCCGACGCCGAGCTGCGCGCCCGCACCGACAAGTTCCGCGCCGACATCGCCGCCGGCGCCTCGCTCGACGACCTGCTCGCCCCCGCCTTCGCCACCGTGCGCGAGGCGGCGAAGCGCGTGCTGGGCCTGCGCCCCTTCGACGTCCAGCTGATCGGCGGCATGGTGCTGCACCAGGGCGACATCGCCGAGATGCGCACCGGCGAAGGCAAGACGCTCGTCGCCACGCTGCCGGTCTACCTCAACGCGCTCGCCGGCAAGGGCGTCCACGTCGTCACCGTCAACGACTACCTCGCCAGCCGCGACGCCGCCTGGATGGGCCGCGTCTATTCCTTCCTCGGCCTGACCACCGGCGTCATCGTCCACGGCCTCTCCGACGAGGAGCGCCGCGCCGCCTACGCCTGCGACATCACCTACGGCACCAACAACGAGTACGGCTTCGACTACCTGCGCGACAACATGAAGTACGAGCGCGCGCAGATGGTCCAGCGCGGCCACAACTACGCGATCGTCGACGAGGTCGACTCGATCCTGGTCGACGAGGCGCGCACGCCGCTGATCATCTCCGGCCCGCTCGAGGACCGTTCGGAGATGTACAACACCGTCGACCGCTTCATGGACGCGCTCTCTCCCGCCGACTACGAGATCGACGAGAAGCAGCGCACCGCGACCTTCACCGAGGAAGGCACGGAGAAGCTGGAGAACCTGCTCCGCGCCGCCGGCCATCTCAAGGGCGACCACCTCTACGACGTCGAGAACGTCGCCATGGTGCACCACGTCAACAACGCGCTGAAGGCGCACCGCCTGTTCACCAGGGACAAGGACTACATCGTCCGCAACGGCGAGATCGTCATCATCGACGAGTTCACCGGCCGCATGATGCCCGGCCGCCGCTATTCGGAGGGCCTGCACCAGGCGCTCGAGGC